>NZ_POYH01000095.1:29802-47131 GCF_002899995.1 Acinetobacter sp. AKBS16
ACACAACAGTTTTTGCATCAAAGCGGATACCCATTTGGGTCACAACACCCTTAACTGTATCGCCTTCAACAATCAGGTCATCAGCCGCTTGTTGGAAAATATCAAGATTTGCTTGGTTTTCTAAGGTCTCACGAATCGCAGCTTTATAGCGAACACGGTCAGCCTGAGCACGCGTTGCACGTACTGCTGCACCTTTACGCGAGTTTAAAATACGGAATTGAATACCGCCTTTATCGGCAGCTAAAGCCATTGCACCGCCAAGCGCATCAATTTCACGAACTAAGTGCGACTTACCAATGCCACCAATTGCTGGGTTACAGCTCATCTGACCCAAAGTCTCAATGTTATGGGTCAAAAGCAAAGTCTGTCGTCCCATACGCGCAGCAGCAAGCGCCGCTTCCGTACCTGCGTGACCGCCACCGATAACGATAACATCATAAACTTTAGGATAGTGCATGAGTACAAAAACACCAGAAAAAAAAGACGGAACATTATAGCAAAATTATCTGCTTATAGATGTACATAATTACAAAATTGTCGTGACATGATTTACGGTAAGCCACATGTTTTGACATTTTGTTTCATGAATTCAATACAAAGTGAATGTTTTTAAAACTTTTTCATTTTAGAATAAAAAACGTACAGCACTTCTATGACTTTAAAATTAACGCAACTAGAAGGAACACAAAATGAAAACGACCATGTTGAAAATCTTAACAGCATCTCTAATTTGTTTTTCAGGCGTCACTTTTACACACGCTGCTGACACGAGCAAAGCCGAAACTCAAAAACAAATTCGAGTGTGTGCAAAAAAACAGCAAGGTGAATGGGTTTCTTACAATCACAACGGTGTAACCTTTAATGGTACTTGCCAGCCGAACGAAAATGGCAAATTACAATTCAAGGCCCCTGCTCCTTAATACAGTTTTGACTTAAGATATAGAGAAATCGTTTTATATTCTTCTATATCACATCATCATTTTCAAAAAGCGGTCCATTAAAGATGGGCCGTTTTCTTTTTTAAACTACTCTAGTCGGCTACAATATGCCTTTAAATAAAATTTTAGGTCCTTTTCGTGAAGTGGTTACAAATACACATTACCGTTGATCAAGAACAAGTTGAATTCACAGAAACACTTTTAATGTCTCTAGGTGCGGTAAGCGTAACTTTGGATGATGCCGAAGATCAGGCTTTACTGGAACCATTACCAGGTGAAACACCACTCTGGAACAAAGTCATTGTTACTGGTATTTACCAACAAGACGAACAAGACCCAATTGATGTTGATACTTTAGAAGCTTTCTTAAAAGTACAACTTCCAGATGTGCCAATGCGTCATGAAGAACTTGAAGATCAAGTTTGGGAACGCGCATGGATGGATTATTATGAACCAATTCAGATTGGGGAAAAATTCTGGATTGTTCCTGAATGGTTAGAGCCACCAGAAGCAGATGCTACAAATATTAAGCTTGATCCAGGCCTTGCTTTTGGTACAGGTAATCATGCAAGTACTTTCTTATGCTTACAATGGTTAGGTAAAACTGATGTTAAAGATAAGATCGTGATTGATTATGGTTGTGGCTCAGGCATTTTAGGTGTTGCAGCTTTATTATTAGGCGCTAAGAAAGTCTATGCGACAGACATCGACCCACAAGCAGTTTTAGCAACTAAACAAAATGCAGAACTCAATGGTGTATTAGACCGTTTATATGTAGGTCTTCCTGAAGAGTTTGATCAAGAATTCAAACCTCAACAAGCAGATGTTTTAGTCGCAAATATTTTAGCGGGTCCTTTAATGGCACTTGCGCCAGAGTTTGCAAAATTACTTAAATCTGATGGTGATTTCGCACTTGCTGGTGTAATCGAAGAGCAAGTTACTGATGTTTCAGGTGTTTATTCTGAATTTTTTGATATATTAGATGTCGAAAAGCGCGAAGAAAACTGGTGCCGCATTTCAGGAAAACGTAAAACAACAAATTGAGATGTTTTAACTCATGAATGAAAAACAAACCCGCTGCCCTAAGTGTCTAACAGTTTATAAAGTTTCTCTTACTCAGTTAACTGTTGCTCAGGGTATGGTTTGTTGCCCTAAATGTAATTTAAATTTTAATGCTCTGACTAATTTAGTAAATGTTGAGCAGCCAGAAACGGTAAACTCATCTGCTTTAGCTCATGGCTCTATGCAAACACGATATATGACCCATTCTCATGTGTTAGATATCTTTGATCAAAAAGTTGAAAACTCTAATATTGATCTTTTGACTTATTTGAATAATTTAAATTACTTCCATAATGAACCTATTAATGCTCTTCCTAATCTTAATTTGGCTGAGCAAGCAACCTCTCCTGAACAAGATAACGGTAAAAAGCATAGCTGGTTGTACTATACGCTTTGGAGTTCTGCAAATCTGATTCTGATTTTGGTTTTTACTTTTCAGATTCTTTGGTTTAACCCTAAACTCATGCAACAAAGCCCTGCGATTAGCCATGCCTTTAATTATGTTTGTCAAATATTGCATTGCAACAAGTCAGCTGAACAATATCAACTTCTTTATATAGAAAAGGTAAAGCTACGTAAAATTGGTACAGAGCATACTCAACTTTCAGGTGTTCTCATAAATCAGAATAATAAAAGTATTGAGTTGCCCAACCTAAAACTCAGCTTTGGCAAAGAAACCGATCAAGAAGAAATCATTTTTACCCCTCAACAATACTTGGTCGAAAATTTACGGGGTATTCAACGTATTCCGACCAATACACCTTTTAGATTCCAAGTTGAGCTAAATAAAAGCAAAAAAAGCCTAGTAAATTATCGATTAGAAATTGTCCACCCCTAATTTGTAAAAAAAGTGAAAAAAAATTAAAAAAAAATGCAGTTAATTTGCTCACTTTTTCCTAGACAATGGTATGATACGCGCCACGAAAGCTTTGACTCATATACTCCTCGCTCTCAATTCAAAAAATATACTGTTAAGCATGTGTGCTTTTCTACATTAAGCGCATAGCCTAACTTTTTTTGTTTTTGAGGGGGCTGTAACAAATATTTAATTATTGTTACGCTTATTTTTTACTCAATACGAAGAAATATGGCAAGCTAATTGTTCTTATGTTTTAGAGTCACTGTTTTAGGATCTAAAACAGGACTCCGTATTTTTAGACCACATTTATATACTACTTTACCCAAGCTAGTATTTGATTTTCGGATTAACTCGCATGAATAGCAAATCTCCTATTTTTACTGCACAATCTGATGTTGCTCTTCGCATCCACGTGGATCGCGCAGTTCGCCATTATTTTGCACAATTGCAAGGTGAGCAACCATCTCAGGTATATGACATGGTGCTAGCAGAAATGGAGAAACCTCTTTTATCTGTAGTTCTAGAATATACTCGTGGTAACCAAACACGTGCCGCAGAAATTCTTGGACTCAACCGTGGCACTTTACGTAAAAAGTTAAAAGCTCACGGTTTAATGAGTGAATAAATGATAAAATGCTCACGGCTTCGTGGGCATTTTTTTTGTGCTTCTAATTGGTTTTAATCCGTAGACTTGAAATTGTTGACTTGAACATCATGACTATTAAACGTGCTTTGATTTCTGTATCAGACAAAACAGGAATTGTCGAATTTGCTCAAAACCTTGCAGCTTTAGGGGTAGAATTATTATCTACAGGCGGCACATACAAGTTGCTTAAAGATAATAATATTGCTGTTGTTGAAGTATCTGAACATACCGGTTTCCCGGAAATGATGGATGGCCGTGTTAAAACACTACATCCAAAAATTCATGGCGGTATTTTGGCTCGTCGTGGTCTAGACGAAGCTGTTATGCAAGAACACAACATCGATCCAATCGATTTAGTTGTAGTTAACCTTTACCCATTTGCGGCTACAGTAGCTAAACCTAACTGTTCTCTTGCTGATGCTATCGAAAATATCGACATCGGTGGTCCAACAATGGTACGTGCTGCTGCTAAGAACCATGCATCTGTCGGTATTGTGGTAAATGCTTCAGATTACGATACAGTTATTAGCGAATTAAAAGCTTCTGGTTCACTTTCTTACGAAACACGCTTCGATTTAGCGGTTAAAGCATTTGAACATACAGCTCAATATGACGGCATGATTGCTTCTTACTTAGGCGCTCGCGTTGGTAAGGCCGAAGGTGAAGCAGATTTATTCCCTCGTACGTTCAATACCCAATTAAACAAAGCACAAGATTTACGTTACGGTGAAAATCCACACCAATCTGCTGCTTTCTATGTTGAAGCAAATGCAAAAGAAGCTTCTGTTTCTACTGCAAAACAATTACAAGGCAAAGAATTGTCTTATAACAACATTGCTGATACTGATGCTGCCCTTGAGTGCGTGAAATCATTTGCAAAACCAGCTTGTGTCATCGTAAAACATGCTAACCCTTGTGGTGTTGCCGTTTCTTTAGACGGTATTAAAGCTGCTTATGATTTAGCTTACGCAACAGATCCAGAATCTGCTTTCGGCGGTATTATTGCATTTAACCGTGAGTTAGATGTTGCTACTGCTCAAGCAATTGTAGATCGCCAATTCGTTGAAGTAATTATTGCTCCAAGCATTGCCGATGGTGTACTTGAAGTTACTGGCGCGAAGAAAAATGTTCGTGTTTTAGTATGTGGTGAATTACCTGCAATTGATGCACGTGCTCCACAACTTGACTATAAACGCGTTAACGGCGGCTTACTTGTTCAAGACCAAGACTTGGGCATGATCACCAAAGATGATCTTAAAGTTGTGACTAAACGCGCACCAACCGAACAAGAAATTGATGACCTTATTTTCGCATGGAAAGTTGCGAAATACGTAAAATCAAACGCTATTGTTTATGCCAAAAACCGTCAAACTATTGGTGTAGGTGCAGGCCAAATGAGCCGTGTTAACTCAGCACGTATCGCAGCAATTAAAGCTGAGCATGCTGGTCTGGTTGTTGAAGGCGCAGTTATGGCATCTGATGCATTCTTCCCGTTCCGTGACGGTATTGATAATGCAGCGAAAGCTGGCATTAAATGCATTATTCAACCGGGTGGTTCTATGCGTGATGAAGAAGTTATTGCAGCTGCTGATGAAGCTGGCATTGCAATGGTCTTCACTGGTATGCGCCATTTCCGCCACTAATTTAAATTTAGTCCTCCCTAACCCTCCTTTTATTCAGGAGGGTTTTCCACAATAATGGAACTATCTCTCCACCTTGAGAAATAGAGGGGGATGAAAAAGGATTAAAGTTAAGGAACAAATTAAAAATGAATATTTTAGTTTTAGGTAGTGGTGGTCGTGAGCATGCTTTAGCATGGAAAATCGCGCAAGATGCCAAAGTTACTCAAGTTTTCGTTGCGCCTGGTAACGCAGGAACTGCAACAGAACCAAAATGCGTTAACGTTCAGCTCGATATTTTAGACAACCCGGCAATTATTGCTTTTGCTAAAGAAAATAATGTTGAACTGATTGTTGTTGGCCCAGAAGCGCCATTAGTAAATGGTGTTGTTGATGCTGCGCGTGAAGCAGGCGTAAAAATTTGGGGACCTACTCAATATGCAGCACAGCTTGAAGGTTCAAAAGCATTTGCTAAGCACTTTTTAAAACGCCACAACATTCCAACTGCTTTTTATGAAGTATTTACGGAAGTTGATGCAGCAAAAGCTTATGTTGAAAAAAATGGCGCACCAATTGTAATTAAAGCTGACGGTCTTGCGGCTGGTAAAGGCGTTATCGTTGCAATGACCAATGAAGAAGCTTTTGCAGCAATTGATGACATGCTTGCAGGCAACAAATTTGGTGATGCAGGCTCACGTGTTGTAATTGAACAGTTCCTTGCTGGTGAAGAAGCTTCTTTCATTTGTATGATTGACGGTAAAAACATTTTACCAATGGCAACTTCACAAGATCACAAACGTATTTTTGAAGGTGACCAAGGTCCTAACACAGGTGGTATGGGTGCCTACTCTCCTGCTCCAGTTGTGACTCCAGACGTTTTTGAGCGTGTAATGAATGAAATTATGCGCCCAACTGTTGATGGTATGGCTGCTGATGGACATGTTTATACTGGCTTCTTATATGCTGGTTTAATGATTGATGAACAAGGTCAACCACGCGTAATTGAGTTTAACTGCCGTTTCGGTGATCCGGAAACTCAGCCTATCATGATGCGTTTGAAGTCATCTCTTGTTGATTTGGTTGAAGCAGGTATCGCAGGTAACTTACCAAGCGAAGCAGAATGGGATGAGCGTAAGTCAATCGGTATTGTACTTGCAGCAGAAGGTTACCCAGACAGCGTGCGTAAAGGTGACGTTATCTCAGGTATCGGTCAATCACCAGAAGATACTAAAATCTTCCATGCAGGTACTGCTACTCGTGAAGACGGCCATATTGTTACTTCTGGCGGACGTGTGCTTTGCGTGACTGCTCTAGGTGACAGCGTTCTTGAAGCACAAATCAATGCTTTAGAAGTATGTGGGCAAGTAACCTTCACAGGTATGCAATACCGCAGTGACATCGGTTACCGTGCTATTGCTCGTGAAAAAGCTGAATAAAAATTTAAATAGTAAAAAAGCTCTCTTATGAGGGCTTTTTTATTTTGCTTATTCACTTATCACAAATATTCATATTAATCTTAATTTTTATTCAATTCTGATTAATAAGATCGAAACATGTCCACTATATTGAATATGTTTTTATTGTTATGATTGGTTAAACCGTTGGAACTTTCAACATCACCAATTTTCCCAGCTGAGAGCCAACCCGGATGGTTGGGATCTCTCATAATCAGGACTTTTTTTACATGAAAAAGCTGATCAGTTTTTTTTTAAGCGTGTCTGTAGTATTACTTGCAGCTTGCGGCAAACAGCAAAATGAACCACAAAATGGCAAAGACTCTGCTCAGTTACAAACTGTAGTCATTGCTTCAACTGGTTCTGACGCTGATATTTGGCGCTATATTGCAACTTTACCGGAAACTAAAGCTGCCGGTCTTAAACTTGAGGTAAAAAACTTCACAGATTATGTTGCAATGAATACAGCTACTGCAAACAAAGAAGTTGACCTAAATGCATTCCAATCTTATGCCTACCTTGTTGCATTTAATGCTTCAAATAAAGATAAGATTGCTCCTGTTGCTACAACTTATCTTGAACCAATGGGTATTTACTCGAGTAAATACAAAAAAGTTGATGAGTTCCCTCAAGGTGCAAGCATTGCTATTCCTAATGATGCAGCGAACGAAGCTCGTGCATTGTTATTGTTACAAAGCGCAGGTCTAATCAAGCTTAAAGCTGACTTTGATCCAGCGAAAGGCACTCCAAGCGATATTACTGACAACAGCAAAAAAATTGACATTAAACCAATTCAAATGGCAACTGCTGTTCGTGTAAAAGACGAAGTTGATGCAATTGTTTTAGGTAATACTTTAGCAATGGAAGGTGGTTTAAATGTGCTTAAAGATTCTATCTATTATGAGCCAGTTGACCAAAGTACAAAGCTGAATGTAAATATTCTTGCAACTGCTGAATCACGTAAAGATGACCCTGTTCTTCAGAAAGTTGGTCAGCTTTACCACACTGAAGCTGTTAAAAAATACGTTGAACAACACTTTGGTGGTACAAAAGTTGACGTGAATCAGCCAATCAGCTACCTCACGCAAGCTAAATAGTAATATAATAGCTGCAACGCGAAACAGGCAAAGACTCTTTGCCTGTTTTTTCTTTTTAGCATAGTTTTTGACGACATGATTCAATTTAAAAACATTTCAAAGCACTATCAGCTTAAAGGCCAAACTATACGTGCACTGGACCAAATTAATTTGGAAATTCCTGAAGGCAGTATTTTCGGCATTATCGGCTATAGTGGTGCAGGTAAAAGTACTTTAATCCGCCTGATTAACTTACTTGAACGACCAAATGAAGGTCAGGTTATCATTAATCAAAAGGACTTCACTGCTTTGGATGCGCGTTCATTACGTCAGGAACGTGCAAATATTGGTATGATTTTCCAGCACTTCAATTTGCTTCAAACCAAAACAGTTGCTGAAAATATTGAAATGCCAATGCGTCTGCTAAATTACAGCAAAGCAGAACGTGAAAAGCGTTTAAATGAGTTACTTGAATTCATTGATCTTAAGCATAAAAAAGATGCTTATCCGGATGAATTATCTGGCGGTCAGAAACAACGTGTTGGTATCGCTCGTGCTTTAGCCAACCACCCTAAAATTCTTTTGTGTGATGAGGCCACCTCTGCCCTCGACCCACAAACGACAAAGTCGGTTTTAGAATTATTAAAGAAAATTAACCAAGAGCAAAAAATCACAATCGTCATGGTAACTCATGAAATGGATGTGATTGAGACTGTATGTGACCATGTTGCTGTCATGGAAGCTGGTAAAGTGATTGAGCAAGGCTCAACCATTGATATCTTTAGTAATCCACAACATCCGACAACTAAAAACTTTATACAAACTGTTTTACATCAGCAGTTGCCTGTAAATATTTTAAATCAACTGGAAAACCAGCATCATCACAGCATTTATTGCTTACAGTTCTTAGGGCGTTCAGCACAAGAGCCTGTGATTCAGTCGCTTATTAAACAATTTGATATTAGTTTAAATATCTTATTTGCCAATATGACTGAAATTAACGGCACCGTCATTGGTCAGATGTTTGTACAGCTTTTAGGTGATCCACAGTTGATTCGTCAGGCGATTGAGTTTTTAGAGAAAAATGAAGTGAGTGTAGTTCAATCAGGAGATCAAGTATGAGAGATTTAATCGTACAGTGGTTAACTGAACTTACTCAACCTTTCTGGCACAGTTCTCTTTCAATTGACCAGTTTGTAACTGCATTGCAAGAAACCTTCCATATGGTGTTCTTTGCGCTTTTATTTGGTGGTATTTGGGGCTTCATTCAAGGGATTATTCTACTTGTAACCCGCCCAGAAGGCATTTTGCCGAATAAATTCATTTATCATTTACTCAACCCAATTGTAAATGCTTTACGTTCTCTGCCATTTATTATTTTACTTATTGCAGTTATTCCACTGACCAAATTATTGGTAGGAACTTCAATTGGTACATGGGCAGCGATCGTTCCTTTAACAATTTACGTTGGACCATATATGGGACGTCTTATTGAGACTTCCCTGCTTGAAGTAAATGAAGGAATTATCGAATCTGCTCAAGCTATGGGTGCAACTCCTTGGCAGATTATTTCGCGCTTTATCTTACCTGAAGCTCGTAGTTCGCTTATTTTGAACTTAACGACTGCTACGATTAGCCTTATTGGTGCAACCGCTATGGCTGGTGCAGTTGGTGCTGGTGGTATTGGTGACTTGGCAATTTCTTATGGCTATCAACGTTTTGATACAAGCGTCGTTATTTTAACGGTTATTGTATTATTACTTTTGGTACAAATCGTTCAAATGCTAGGAAATTGGCTCGCAAAAATGCGCTAATTGAACTCCTAAAAAAGCCCTCTTTTATGAGGGCTTTTTTTATTTTAGAGAGTCTAATTTATAGAGCATTTTATTAGACAGGTTACTCAAGGTAATTTCTGTTATTATCAAAATTAGCCCGTAGATACTGCTTTTGGATTTAGTTTCAGGATAAAAAAATGCGTTATAGAATTCATTATATTGATGTGCAAAATGCCCTACAAAACTATATCTGGATTTTAGAAGATACTGAGACTCATGAAGCTGTTGCAGTTGATCCAACAGAGGCTGAGTTAGTCACCCACTTTTGCCAAGAACATCAATTAACTCTAAAACAGATTTGGCTTACCCATTGGCATAAAGACCATATCGGCGGTGTTGCTGATTTAACGGCTAACACGCCTATGGCGGTATATGGCCCAAGAGATGAACTAAGTAAAATCCCTGGCATTACTCATCCCTTACAACACGATGATCATCTAAAATTTAATGATTTAAAAGTAGAGATTATTGCAACACCAGGCCATACCTTAGGTCATATTGTATATTTTATTGAAGAGCTTAATGCCCTCTTTTGTGGAGATACCTTATTTGCAATGGGATGCGGGCGACTATTTGAAGGTACAGCAGAACAGATGTACCACTCACTAAATCGTCTTGCTGCACTACCCACTGCAACAAAAGTGTATTGCACACATGAATATACACTTTCTAATGCGGAATTTGCCTTGAGTGTAGAGCCTGAAAACCACGCACTGCAAGAACGTGCTGAACAAGTCCGTATGCTTCGTCAAGAAGGTAAAATTACCTTGCCAAGTAGTATTGAACTTGAACTAGCAACAAATCCCTTTTTACGTGCTGAAAGTGTAGATGAGTTCGCTCACTTACGTAGCTTAAAAGACAATTTTTAAAATTATAAGCTTTCAACCAAGATACAGTTTAATTTTAAGAACTGTATCTTTTTGAATAAAGCATGTTGCATGAAATTATTTTTTACATTTATTGATTTTAGATTAATTTAAATTGATTAAATTTTAACCCAATATCATTATTTTAAAATCTATATGAAAAACAAAAACTTAAAATTTATAAATATCCAGATTAATTACATAAAAACTTAATAAATTTATAAAATGAAGGATATTGCTTTATCTATTTTACTTTTTTTACAAGATGCAAAATAAAACAAAGTTTTCCCCCTTTAAAAAATTCGAGTAAATCCCTATTAATAAATAAGGTGTAAGACACGGATAGAAGGAGTTCTCACGTGAAAAAGGTTGTTAAAGCGAAAAATTTAATTGCGTTCCGTATTTGGTTAGAAAAATTAGGGTATTCGGTTAAAAACCTTGCTGATGGAAAAGGTTTTACTTTCAGTTTTAAAAAAGAATATGGCTTAGTGACCTGTGATTTGGCAGGTAATGCTTTAGCAATGCAGTTAGGTGAAGAATTTGAGGATCACTTAAAAGCATAAACCTAGGCTAGTTTGTATACTATTTTTATAGTGTAGATAACTCAAAAGTTCTGCTTTTTAAAAAGTAGTTCTATACGAAAATTTGTGAAATTTTTATAGTGGCTTTCCTTAATAACTATTAATGAGTAGATAGTTTTTAAATTATATTTTTTTGATCATTAAATAATAAAACCTGTAGCACAGCACCTCTCCCGATTTGCCAGTTGCTACAGGTTTTTTATTTCGAATTAAAAAATTAATTCGTTTTCGATTTGCGTAAAGCTTTATCTAGAACGTCCTTGTCCAGAGCTTTGTCCCAACGGGCAACCACAATGGTTGCACATGCATTACCAATTAAATTGGTTAATGCACGACACTCCGACATAAAACGGTCAATACCTAAAATAAGCGCCATACCTGCCACTGGTACAGCAGGTACTACCGATAAAGTAGCTGCGAGTGTAATAAAGCCTGCGCCCGTTACCCCTGCCGCACCTTTAGAACTCACCATTGCCACTAAAAGCAATGCAACCTGCTCACCAATTGATAAATCAACATTACATGCTTGTGCAATAAATAAAGCCGCCATAGTCATATAGATGTTAGTTCCATCAAGGTTAAATGAGTAACCTGTCGGAATGACTAGACCTACTACAGATTTTTCACAACCTGCTTTTTGCATTTTATCCATTAAAGATGGTAAAGCAGCTTCAGAAGAACTTGTACCTAGAACTAACCAGAGTTCGTCTTTGATGTAACGAATTAAATCGATAATTGAAAAGCCATTGTAGCGTGCTACAGCCCCTAAAATGATTAATACGAACAGCACTGCCGTGATATAGAAGGTCATAATCAATAGTAATAAATTACCGATTGATTCAATTCCATACGCACCGATAGTAAATGCCATAGCACCAAAAGCTCCAATTGGTGCAAGTTTCATTAACATGCCAACTAAATAGAAAACCGGAGCCGTGAGGTTATTTAAAAAATCAGTAATTGGACGTGCACGGTCACCCAATGCAGCTAAAGAAATACCAAATAGGACTGCCACAAATAGAACCTGCAAAATTTCACCACCAGCAAGCGGACTCACTAATGTTTGCGGGATAATATTCATGAAAAAGTCAGTGATATTTGTAGCATGAGCCTTTTCAACGTAACTATTTACTTTATCGTTGACTAAGGTTGCCGGGTCAATATTTAGGCCTTTACCAGGTTGAATGATATTAGCCACAATCATACCAACCACAAGCGCAAGGCTAGAGAAAGTAAGGAAATATAGCATTGCCTTACCTGTCACTCGCCCAACTCGACTCATGTTTGTCATGCTGGCAATACCAGTAACCACTGTCAAAAAGATTACGGGAGCAATAATCATTTTGACGATTTTGATGAATGCATCACCAAGCGGTTTTAAGCTCTCGCCAAGTTCTGGGTAAAAATGACCAATTAAAATGCCCAAAATAATTGCAAAGATGACCTGTACATACAAAATTTGATGAAACTTTTGTTTTTTCTGTACCGTTTCTTGGTCAAGGGTATTGAAATCCATTATCTAAATACCTTTTCGATGGGGATAAAAAAATAAAATATAAAGCGTGCACCACAAGCTGCTTTAAATGAAGTGGAGCCATTGTAAAGAATAAAAAACACCCTGTGTCATAAATTTAAAAAATGTAAAATTTAAAAACCATGCATATTTTTGTATAGAAAATATTTATCTCAATAAGTTTCATAAAACTCAAAGTCTTTAAAACTTTACATAAATGCATGTTTATAAAATAATTTAATTAATTACATCATGCATTATCTATGTTTATTTTTGATTTTTAAATGAGCAGAACAAGTATTTCAAAAATAAATGATTAACTCATCCTCATATCAATCTTAAATTATGAGAATTTATTTTTTAAATAATAAGAAAGATTGATATATATTTATTTAATAAAAACAAGGGACTAGTCTTTTTATAGATTTTATCTACTTATTTTTTATAAAAAGACGGTTTAAAAGGTCATATACATACTCAAGACTAAGATCATGATTGGTGAATAAAATTCGAAATAACATAGGTGCAATCACTGCCTCGATGATTACCTGATTAGGTATAGTAAGCTCATTACGTAATTTTGCCCTGTTTTGAATAATATCGAGCTGCTGGATAATTAAAGTCTCACATTTACGGGCATTAGAATCCGAGTTTGATGTATAGAGTACGTCTCGCAATAAGTCTTGCCCAACCTCTGAAGCATATTCTTCAAAATATTGCTCGACCCATGCTGTAATATCTTGTTGGAACGAACCTAAATCTTTGGGTTCCATATCAGGCTTGAGTTCATTTAAAGCTACATCTGAAAATAATTGATTGATGTCACCCCATCGACGGTAAATGGTTGAAGGTGTAACCCCTGCCTGCACTGCAATCATAGGAATAGTAATTTGGCTTTGCTCAAAATCTTTTTGTAGTTCTTTTACAGCTTGATGCACCGCAGTTTGTATTCTTTCGCTGCGTCCACCAGGGCGTAATCCAGTAACAACTTTTGCCATTTATAAACTCTGTAAAGGGATCAAAAAATTTATAAATATTTATAACTATATACAAAATACACTAAAGCTAAGGATTTGCTTTAGTGGAAAAATAATGTATAAAAGCTAAATATTTGCTTTTATGTTATTCATCTTATATGAACAATTCAAGTTCAAAACGGTCAAGAGCTGTTTTTCAATTAGATGCGGCAAGTGCTTTGACACTTAATACCATCACGCTCATGACATTCATGGCTGCATCTAGTGCGCCGACACCACTCTACCGCCTATACCAACAGCTTTGGCAATTTTCACCGGTTACATTGACTTTGATTTTTGCCACCTATGCTTTTACGCTGCTTGGCTCATTACTCATTATTGGTTCTTTGTCTGACTATATTGGACGCCGCCCAGTCATTATTGCAGCTATTACTCTGCAAATTATTTCAATGAGCTTTTTTTTATTTGCTTCAGATGTTTCGATGTTATTCATTGCACGAGGCTTACAAGGAATCGCAACAGGGCTTGCTGTTTCAGCTATAGGCGCAGCAATTTTAGATTTTAGTAAGCTTCATGGCTCACTGATTAATAGTATTGCACCAATGATAGGTATGGCTGTTGGAATTTTTCTGACTTGTTCTATTTTGCAATTCTCTGCCCACCCCTTACAGCTTGTTTTTGAGTTCTTATGTTTTCTTCTTATTTGTGAACTCATTTTAAGTTTTCTTACTCCAGAGACCGCACAAAGAAGATCCGGTGCACTTGCTTCATTAAAACCCAATATGGCTATTCCCCCACAGACAAAAAGCGCTTTATTGAGTATTAGCCCGATTAACATTGCACTTTGGATGGTCAGTGGTTTCTTCCTATCGCTTATGCCATCTTTACTGGCAAAAATTTTCCACACGTCATCGGCATGGCTAAACGGGATTATGTTTATGGCGCTCGCCCTTTCCGGTGCGGTAGGTATATTAACGCTTAGGAAGTCGACAAATTTCCGTATTTTATTAACCGGTACGCTCTCGATTGCTATTGGTGCCATTGTCTTATTCATCGCCATTAACCTAACCAATGCAGTAGTTCTATTTTTAGGTTCTATTATTACTGGAGTTGGTTTTGGTACAGCATTTATGGGGGCTATTCGTAGTGTAATGCCATTGGCACTTCCCGAAGAACGTGCGGGTCTTATGGCTGCTTTTTTTGTTGAAAGTTATTTGGCTTTTAGTATTCCTGCGATTTTAGCGGGGTATTTTGTAGGTAAAATTGGGCTGATGAGTACGGCAAATAGTTATATTGGTTTTATTATCTTATTGTCACTGGTCGCCCTTCTGATGATTATTAGAAATTTTAAAAATAAATAAGCCATAAAAAATAGCCTCACTAGAGGCTATTTTTTATTTACTGATCACGCCAATGCTTTAAAAAGCTTTTCATGTATTTTTTAAATGGCCAAGTAAACTGTTTTACAAAGCTATTTGGAATTTTATAACCTACTGTTCCATATACACTTGCCAAGTGATTCGGCATATATACGGTTTTAAATATGACATCATAGAGTGGAATAAAAGCAGCATAATTTTTATCAATCGCAGGTTTTTCTGAAGAATGATGCCAATGATGAAATTCTGGTGTTGCGATAAACCAACGTAGATATGGAAAGCGAAAACGTACATTCGAATGAATAAAAATCGCATGAAACGAAATAAAAATTAAATAAGCAAAAACAGCAGAAGTATGAAACCCTAAAAGAAAAATCGGTAAAGTGGCAATAAAACGAGTCATTAAGACTTCAACAACATGTAAACGGGAAGATGCTAACCAATCCATATACTCGGTCGAATGATGAATCGCATGAAACCGCCATAAAAAGTTAACTTCATGCATGGCTCGATGCAACCAATACACTGTAAAATCAACCACAATGAGCAATTCAATGAATTGCAGCCAAATTGGTTGAGCTTGAACATACGGCACAATTGGATTATCAGGCAAATGTGTAATCCAATATTGAATTGGCATAACCGTTAAGAAGCTAAATAGTTGAATGCCAATATGACTGACCATGAAATATTTCATATCAGTCACCCAGCCCACTCTTAAGATCTTTTGTTCAGGGTTTTTACCAAAAAATCCTTCAAGGGGTATGAAAATAAAAGCCAAGATGACTAAGGTAAGTACAAAATAATCAATACCTGCATAAAATGGTACACTTGGAATGACTGGAGCATGAATTACACCACAGCCTAATACTGCTGCTATGAATGCAAAGCATAAACCATAAAAGCCATATCTATTTTTTCGTATGATTGCACTAAATGCTCCAAAACCTGCGCTAATAATAATGCCTGTGATCAGGCCATAATAAAAAAGACTATAGTGCTTTGCATAAAGTGGACGTAACTCAGGAGTTGTCAACACACTGGGAAATAAAAAACATAAAGCACCAAATAAGCAAAGTAAACTTAATACCATGGAGATAAAGGCACTAATTTTTCCTAAACCAGCATTAAGCTCTAAATTTTCAAATTTTGCTCTTAATTGATCGGTCATAATTCATATAAAGTTCTTATTATATATAACGCGAATGCTATCAAAGTTTAATAATAAATTGGAAATAACTTTAACCTCTTAGATCAAACCTCTTAATCTGAAAATAAAATTTTAAATAGCTGTAAATTGTTCTTATAAAACTTCAAATATTTGACCTACAGATTGAATCAGCCATTTTCTGGCAATAATATCATCACTACGATTAAACCAGTTTAAGCTCACTTTAAAAGAATCCATAGCAAAAGGTAATTCAAACATTTGGACATTACCATGAGCTAAATAATGCCGAGCTGCTCGCGACGGTAAGGTCACCAACATATCTGAACTCTGCAAAACACCTTGTAAAACACTAAAATGTGGAACCTCTAAACGAATTCGTCGCTTCAAATCCATTGTTTTTAAATATTGCTCAACTTGGATATGCCCTGTCGATGACTTGATGGCAACATGATCTTCTTGCAAATATTGTTCTAACGTCAGTTGCTGTTGTAGCCTTGGATGGTCAGCTCTAGCAATGCATACATATCTTTCTTCAAATAAAGTACGTGTTTCTATTTTGGGCATTATGGTCTGTGTACTATTAAATACGGCCAGATCTAAAAAGCCATCAATAAGCCACTGCTCAACCTTAGACGACTGAATCTCTTCAATCTCAATTTGAATAGAGGGTGCTGTTTTCTGCAAAAAAGCCATAAGACTAGGCAAGAGACAAATTTCCCCTGCGTCAGACAATCCAATTCTGAAAGTTTTATTTGAATTTTGAGGATGAAATTCCTGTGCTTGAGCAATCGCTGACTCAATATTAAAAATTGCTTGATGAAAAATTGGATAAAGCTCATGTGCAACTTTTGTCGGCTCGACACCGCCTCGGCTTCGGGTAAACAACTCGTCATTTAACTGACGGCGTAAACGATTCAAATTATAAGTTACAGAAGGCTGGCTCAAATTCAATTTATCCGCAGCTTTACTAATATGCCGAGACTCGTAAATACAGACAAAAACTTTAATCAAACCTAAATCCATGGTTCTGATCCTTTAAATACTCTAAACAAAGACTTTAACTTCTTTGCTTAGAGTTTAGTTCTTTTTACAGGAATAAAAATGCTTAATTCTTATGGAGATATACTTGAATTTAGCATTACACGTTTGGTTCGATTACAAATACTTATGGCAATAACGCTTAAGGTTGCTAGCACACAAGGAATGGCTAGCGCGATAAAATTATATTCAATGGGTAGATGCAAACTTAAAAGCCAACCGCATAAAATCGGACCTAAAATCGCCCCAATCCGACCTACACCCAAAGCCATACCAATGCCAGTGCTGCGAATTGGTGAAGGATAGAACTGAGCC
>NZ_POYH01000095.1:47210-47957 GCF_002899995.1 Acinetobacter sp. AKBS16
TATAAGCGAGCAATAAAATTTGCCCACCGATAGACGCTGCACCTGCAATGGCAACACAGAAATATAAAATGACCATGGGTAAAGCATAGCTTAGCAAGTAGAGCGACACTGCACCTGCAAAGAAGAGTGAACAAATGACCTTACCAAGGTGAAAACGATCAGCAAAGTATCCTCCACCGATTGCGCCCAGCATCCCGCCCAAGTTTAGTGCCAGTAAAAAGACCAGACTGGTTGATAAATCATATCCTGCCTCGACCATGAGTTTTGGTATCCAGTTGCCGAGCGCATACACCATGAGTAAAGCCATAAATACACTTAGCCAGAAAAATACAGTGACTAAAGCACGGTTCTCGGTAAATAGAGCAACCAAAGGCCGAGCCGCAGTTTGTTGGTTTTCTTGGTGTAATACGATGCTCGTATGATCAGTTATGCTTTGTTCTGGTGCTAATTGTTGAAGTAAGTCACGCACCTCATTCCATTTTTTTTGGCGAACCAGATAATCAATTGATTCAGGTAAAAATTTCCAAATAATCGGTAATGAAATGAGTGGAATACCCGCCAGAATAAACATGATTTGCCAACCAAATTTAGGAACCAACCACATGCCTAAAAGTGCTGAACTCATCCCGCCAATCGCATAGCCGCTAAACATGAGCGATACCAAAGTTGATCTTAATTTCTTTGGGGCGAATTCGGTCATTAAAGCAATAACGTTCGGCATTACTCCGCCCAAACCCAGGCCGGCAA
>NZ_POYH01000095.1:48093-69021 GCF_002899995.1 Acinetobacter sp. AKBS16
ACGCTTACGGCTAAAGCCATAGGACTCTAATTTGTCAGCTAAGCTACCGAAAATCATGGCACCAAACATCATGCCAAATAATGCGACACTGCCCAGCAATCCAGCAGTCATACTATCTAACTGCCAGTGTTGCATAAGCTTGGGTAATGCAACGCCATAAATGACTAAGTCATAGCCATCAAAAATAATTATGAGTGCACTCAGCAAGATCACTCGCCAATGTAAGGACGTTAATCTTGCATCATCAATCAATTGATTTGCATTTAGTTTTTCCATAATTGCTTTCCTTAGCAAATTGTGTGTAAAACAAAAAATTATTTAAATAGTTGCCATTCCTAGCTGATGTAATTGTTGCTGTGCTTCTGCAACATCCTGTTCTAGATCGTGTTGCCATAACCAGTCAAAACGATGTTCAAGATGTTCGCCAATTGCGGCAAATGTTGGGTATTGAGCTGAATAACATTCATAAATTTCGCCAGACTCACGAGAAGTTTGTTGAACACGACAAGCGCGTTTTAAACGCAAATTTTCATAGATGGCAGACACATCGGTTAATTGATCTGCTTGTAAGTTCTTTGTCGACAATAAAGTTGCAAGGATTAATGCATCTTCAAGACCTTGGCCTGCCCCTGCACCTTGGTGAGGTAACATGGCATGTGCAGCGTCACCCATAAGAATCACACGTCCCGAGACGCTTTGATAAGTCGAGAGTTCTTCAATTTCATGTAAGGCCCAAATAGTAGGCTGTTCAATTAAACCGAGTAATGTTTGACAGCTTTCACTCCAGTCTGAAAAATCGGAAAGCATTTGAGCTTTATCTACAGGCTTAGTCCACGGTGTATCGGCTGGTAATACCGTATCTTCGCGGTTTGAGCAGAAAGCAACGATATTAATTTGCTCCCCTTTACGAATTGGGAACGTTAAAATATGTTTATCTTTGCCCAATAACATTTGGGGAATATCTGCTAAATCTGTATCGCCATTTATTTGCTGCAAAGCTTCTTTAAATGAAGCGTGAGAAATAATGCCACGATATGCCCAAGTTCCTGAAAAACGAGGATGAACTGGTGGTAAATGATGAGAAGCTAAAACATATTGGCGTGTCACAGAGCGGATACCGTCCGCCCCTATCAAATAGTCACATTCATGCTGAGTACCATCATTAAAATGCAAAATCACCTGATCATCTTGTTCTTCAATCGCCTCTAGACGTTTAGAAAAATGGACATTTTGCGTAGGCATGTGAGGAATAATTGCATCTAGAAAATCAGCACGATGAACAGATGACTGCCCTACACCTGCCGCGATAGATGCAGATAAATATTTATCGGTATAGCCATTGCGCCATTGAAACCAAACCTCTTGAAATGGAGCCGATACTTTATCTGCAATCGCATGATATTCGTTGGTTAAACCTAACAGTTCAATCGCTTTAACTGCATTGGCACCAAAAGAAATCCCTGCCCCAATTTCAGAAAACTGAGGTGCAGATTCAAACATTTGCACGTCTAAATGGGCGTGTTTACTTAAATTACTTGCTAAAGCCAGACCAGCAATACCACCACCAACCACGGCAATTCGAATATATGTATTCATGTGTTTGTTCCTTAAACATCATTATCGTTTTCACATATTCATTTTTGAGAAGTTGGCTTATAAAGTCCAATTAGTATTTTTTTTGTTCAATTATTTAAAAATTAAATAATTCAGTTTAAGGATTAAATAACTCCTTAAATTATTAAGTTTTTCTTAAATTTTATTTCTAACACATTGACTTAGAATCTAGTCTTAAAATAAAATTAAAAATGAACTTTTGTTCAATTTTATTAATTCAATTAAAAACATTCCGTTCTGTAGTGTATGTTTTAATTTAAAGGTATAGTTATGAAATTAGTTAAATTATCTTTTGCGGGTCTTGCTCTTTTTGCATCAGTTCAAACTTTTGCTGCTGAGCAAACTACAGCTACACCAACTACCCAAGCTTCTCCATCAAAATTTGTTGAAGTACCTGTAGCTAATACAGATAAAGCAGCTTCGGAAGTAGCTGCATCTGAAGCTGCTCCTGCAAAATAATTAACTAACTATTAGTTATATAGCCTCTATATAGAGGCTATTTTTTGTATGGGATCTTTCTTATATATATTTATTTATGAATACTGTTAAAAGAAATCGTAGTCCAAGCATAGAAAAAACCGAAGCTACTAAAAATTCAATTTTAAAGGCCGCTTTAAAAAAATTTTTAGAAGTCGGCTTTGCAAATACCAAAATTAGAGATATTGCGGATTTGGCTCAAGTCGGGGTGGGCACTGTTTATTGTTATTTCAAAACCAAAGAAGATCTCTTTGAAGGGGTCATTAATATTATGTTGAATGAAGAATTTATGGTGGTTAAAGCGGATACTCTAAAGCCAGATCAAAGCGTATAT
Source organism: Acinetobacter sp. AKBS16 (assembly GCF_002899995.1). Lineage (NCBI taxonomy): Bacteria > Pseudomonadati > Pseudomonadota > Gammaproteobacteria > Moraxellales > Moraxellaceae > Acinetobacter > Acinetobacter sp. AKBS16. The sequence continues at coordinate 50,519 of NZ_POYH01000095.1, forward strand.
GAGTTTTTATATAAACATTTTGAACAGATTATTGAATCTATCTATTCATCAGGACGTGATGGTATTTCTAAATTAGTGATTAAAGAAGGACAAAACTTTCCTCAGCTTAAAGAAATTTATTTTAATAAGATGGTGACTCCATATCTACGTGAGTTTGAAAAATTAGCTACGATTGCCCACGAGCGTAAAGAAATCTCTCTAACCTGTACACCTGCAGAATTTGCACTACTTATTGTGGCTCCCATCTGGATGGGTATTTTATATAACGGAATATTACAAGAGAGTGAGTCAATATCTATTAATCATATTTTTTACTCAAATTTAAATGCTTTATTCCACTCAAAAGTTTCATGAATTACATAAGATAGTTAAAAAAGCCTTCATATTAAAGGCTTTTTATCTAATATTTTTTAAGTTCTATTAAAAAGTATCTGCTACATACATACGTACCATCTCGCCTTCCTCATCCTTTACCAAAGTTAAAAACCGCCAACCACATTTTTCATAAAACTCGGTATGGTCTGTTATTAAATAAAGTGTTTGGATGCCCTGATTACTCAAGTCTTCACGTACAAAATCTAAAATCTGTTTTGCAATATTTTGGTTTCGATAGTTCTCTTCTACAAATAAAGCACATAAGTTTGGTGTTAAATCTTTACGCTCATGGAAGTCATTATCAATGACTCCTGCTCCAGCAATTAAATGCTTATTTTCATTTAAAACAATGTACCACTGTGGAATAGCATGCCTTTGATCAATGGAAATCTGAATACTCTCAAGATAGGCTTCCACAGGGATTTGCCATTTTTCAGAAAACCACTGTGCAGCCATTTCTTTGTATTGAGGGTAATCAGATAACCGTAATATTTGCATAAAATAAACCTATTTTGCCCAACCTTTTTAAGGTTGAGTTACTGAACTACGAATGGATTGCTGGGTTGGACTCTCATAAGTTGTTTCAGCAACTGGTGAGACACGCCAAATCGTATTACCAACATCATCTGCGACTAATACTGCACCGGAAAAATCAATTGCTACCCCGACAGGACGCCCATACGCTTTGCCTTTTTCACTTAAAAATCCTGTCAAAATATCTTGCGGTGGACCAGAGGGCTGACCACTTCTAAATGGCACAAAAATGACTTTATATCCACTATGTGGTTTACGGTTCCAAGAACCGTGCTGTCCAATAAATGCTCCGCCTCTAAATTGTGGCATGAGTTCGGCTGTATAAAATGCAAGACCTAACGAAGCAGTGTGGTTACCTAGAGCATAGTCTGGTTTAATTGCACGAGCTACCATGTCAGGATTTTGTGGTTTGACTCGTACATCTACGTGTTGACCATAGTAACTATAAGGCCAGCCATAAAAAGCGCCATCTTGTACCGACGTCATATAGTCGGGCACTAAATCACTACCAATTTCATCGCGCTCATTTACAACTGTCCAAAGTTTGCCACTTTGAGGCTGCCAAGCCATACCATTTGGATTACGCAGTCCTGTTGCAAATGGACGTGACTGACCACTTGCAATATCAAACTCCATAATTTGTGCACGGCCTTTTTCTTGATCTAGACCATTTTCGGCCACATTACTATTGGAGCCAACGGTAATGTAGAGCTTTGTACCTTCACGATTGGCAATAACATTTTTGGTCCAATGGTGGTTTAGAGGCCCACCCGGTAAGTCCAATACTTTAGTACCGGTTGAAGTAATATGGGTTTCACCTTCTTGGTAAGGAAAACGCATGAGTGAATCCGTATTGGCAACGTATAAATGATTGCCTACCAGTGCCATACCAAACGGTGAGTTTAGGTTTTTAAGGAATACCGTTTTTTGGTCAGCTATACCATCGCCATTCGTATCACGGAGTAAACTAATTCGGTTTGCACTTGGATGAGATGACCCTGCCCGTCTCATTACGAAGGTCATAATTTTGCCTTTAATCCCTTTGCTGTCTTCAGGTTTAGGCGGAGCATCCGTTTCAGCCACCAGCACATCACCATTTGGTAATACATAGAGCCAACGTGGGTGCTCAAGTCCTTTAGCAAATGCTTTTACTTTTAAACCTTCTGCCGGAGTCGGCATCACACCACTTGGCCAACCTTGTGCCGGTGCTATATTTACGGTTGGAAATAAGCTTGTTTTCGGTTCAGGTAACTTTGGTTCCGGACCATAACTCTCGTTAATCGGATATTGAGAGGAAGAAGCACAGCCTGTAACTAAAACGGTAGTGCCCAAAATCGGCAGTAAAAAACGTGTAAGCATCTTTTATCTCCATTTATTATTTTTTCGCAATAAACACAGGGTAATGCTTTAGAAGAGAGACTTATAGTTGATTTATTTAACTGTACTGAGCATTACAGTCTATATTTTTAAAATTTTAATACATAACTGGGTGTTTGCTAGAGGTTTAACTTATTCTAATGCTTAGCTATAAATTAATACCTGGCATTTAGTTTAATTACCAAAAGTATTTATGTTGGCTGATAATACTTATTAGGTAATTTGGTTTATTGTGCCTATTTTTTAATTAAAAATTCCTTTACCCTGACTTACTTTAATTATTTTTAACTTTCACTGTAGCTCAGGTGTTCAATTAAGTTCATTTATTTCTTATGTCAAAAAATTTAGCAACCTTGATTGGTTTAAGTGCCATCCTAATGTGGGCCTCTATGGTGGGCTTTGTAAAACATATTACGACCGTAATCGGTCCAGATGTTGGCATTACGCTGATCTATACCTTAAGTGCTTTACTCCTGCTCATTATTTTTAGGGTGCCAAATTTTAAATTAATTTCTAAAAAATACTTAATTTTAGGGGCAATTTTATTTATTGCTTATGAGCTTTGCTTTTCGTTTGCACTTGCCTATTCAAAGACAGCGCAACAAGCGATTGAAGTAAGTATTGTGAACTACCTTTGGCCAAGCCTGACTGTTTTAGCTTTTGTTATTTTTAGAGAGTTAAAATTTAATGTGTTTATTATTTTAGGATTACTCATTTCAATTGCCGGTATCATTTTTATTCAGACCGGGAACGGAGATTTTAGTTTAGGTCGTGTTGTCGATAATTTTCATAGTAATCCTTTAAGTTATATTTTGGCCTTTATAGGTGCCATTATTTGGGCTTTTTACTGTGTGTTGACCAAGAAAATGGGTAAAGGACAAAACCCTATTTCTATTTTCTTTCTTGGTGTTGCCATAACCTTGTGGCTAAAATTACTTTTTAGCGGCCAAGTGAGTTTGCCTTCACTCGATTTAAATACAATTTTATCTTTAATCGTTGCTTCTGCTGCAATTGGCCTCGGTTATGCAGCATGGAATATTGGCATTATTCATGGCAACATTACCATGCTGGTGGTTGCTTCTTATTTTACCCCAATCATTTCATCTTTACTTGCCATGCTGGTTTTACAGACAGAGTTATCAATCAGTTTTTGGCAAGGTACAGCCATGGTCACGGCGGGTTCACTGATCTGCTGGCTTTCAACAAATTGGGCTGTGATTCGTTCCTATTTCAGAATAAATTAAAAGCTGATGAGTATTTATACCGAACCAGCAGCAATAGAACGGACTGCCGTTTTTTGCTTTAATGCAAAATTTACAGCTTCTTTCGCATGAATGGTGGTGGTATCAAATAGTGGCACAGAAAATTTGATATCACCAATCAACATACAAATTTCGGTACACCCCAAAATAATGCCCTCGGCACCCTGCCCAATCAACTCTTCAACAATGGTCGTGTATTTGTGTTGCGAATCGGGGTTGATCACACCTAAACAAAGCTCTTCATAGATAATGCTATGTACTATTTTCCGATTTGCATCATTTGGAATAATCACCTCAATTCCACGATCTTGTAATCTGGCTTTATAAAAGTCTTGCTCCATGGTGAAAGCGGTTCCCAACAGTGCAACTTTACGGATGTTTTGACTTAAAATTTCTTTTGCTGTGGCATCAGCAATATGTATAAATGGAACCGTAATGGCATCTTCAATTTGAGGCGCTACTTTATGCATGGTATTAGTACAGACTAAAATACAGTCTGCCCCTGCTTTTTCTAAATTTTTTGCTTGCTCAGCTAAGTAGGCTCCAGCTTCTTGCCATAAACCTTTCGATTGTAAGGCTGCTATTTCTTCAAAATCGACACTATTTAGAATGATTTTGGCTGAATGTAGTTTCCCTAACTTGTTCTGAACCATTCTATTAATTTGTTGATAGTAAAGTGCTGTAGATTCCCAGCTCATACCGCCGAGTAAACCGATTGTTTTCATTATTTAAACCTTTTACTGGACCTAAAGCTTATCTATATCTTCTTAGATAAATAGACAGCTAGAATAAAATTGCTTTTTTACATTCTTTCTACTTTTAGCATTTTAAGTGGGGGGACAATTGTACTTCTTAATAGTTTTTACTAAAAAATGAAAAAGAAGCTCTGCTGTAACCAAGGAGTAGCAGAGCTTTTTGCAGAAATAGTTACCAATCAGCACATAGGTTTTTTAGCCAGCAATTGCCTAAATAAAATCGATGCGTGATTATGTATATGTGAAGAATGTACAAGCTTTATTCTAAAATTTTAAGGTATTTTAAAATTACACATTAAAAACAAGTGAACGGTGAGCGCTCACCCCAGCCATCATTCCATCTGCAACTGCGAATGGTACTGAACCACCTAAACGTGCAATATCCCCACAAGCAAAAACTCCATTTACTGTGGTGTCTTTTGTCGCGCTTGTTTTGATTATTTGTCCAAACGGTGTGTCTTCGACTTCACATCCAAGCTCAGCCACCCAAGGTTGAGTAATATAGGTACGTGTAGGAACAAACAGTCCATCTAGAGCAATAATCTTTCCATCCGTAAAAACTACCTCAGCATTCGCTCTAATTTCCTGAATAAAACCTGGTTCTACAACTACACCACGTTTTTGCAAGGAAGTATGCCATTCTGTATGGATGAGTTGATCATCTCCATTAAGTAAAAGTGTAGTTGGCCCCCAATCAGGCAACATCATCGCCAATTGCAGGCTGTGCTCAGAAGTGGCCAAAATACCGATTTTCCCTTGTTGTAATTCATATCCATGGCAATATGGGCAATGAAAAATCGTTTTTCCCCATCTCTCAGCCAAACCAGATATTTCCGGCAACTGATCGTTAACTCCTGCCGCAATAATAATTTTTTTTGTCTGAATGGAAACTACCCCATCAATACAAATACAAAAGCCTTCATCTATTTTTGCGATTTGTTTAACCCATCCATTTTTCCAGTGAACAGTGCTATATGCTTCTAATTGATTTTTTGCAATTTCAACAATTTCACTAGCTCGAGTTCCATCTTGGGTAAGGAACCCATGAGAATGTTCAGCAAAACGATTTCTTCTTTGCCCTGCATCAATAATCGCAATATTTCTACGTGCGCGGGCTAACGGCATTGCTGCTGATAAACCCGCATAACTGCCGCCGATAATCGTAACGTCGTAAAGCATTTTGTGCACCCTTAATAAGTAACTTATGAAGTTACATTAATGCTTTTTATTTTAATTTGCAACTTTTCATGTTACATTTTATCCATCCTATTAATTGCGCTGTTTTTTTTTGCTTATGCGTACAGACAATAAACTTTCCCGAATACTTCACGTACTTTTACATATGGCAAGGCAAAACCGCAGTTTTACTTCTGAAGAAATTGCAAAAATGCTATCAACTAATCCTGTAGTCATTCGTCGCACTATGATTGGATTAAAACAGGCTAACTTCGTACAATCAGAAAAAGGGCCTGGTGGTGGCTGGCATTTAATTGGTGATATAGAAAAAATTACGCTTTTTGATATTTATAATGCTGTTGGTGAACCTACAATTTTTGCAATCGGCAATGAAAGACAAAATCCAGAATGTGCAGTAGAACAAGTCGTCAATGCAGCTCTAGATGCAAGTATTCAAGCTGCACAGGCGATTTTGATCCAGCGCTTAAAAGGAACTACCCTAGCCGATCTTGCAAAATCATTTGATCAAATTTGTATCGAAAAAGGATGGGATTCACAACACTCACATTGAGTAATTTTTTCCTCACATGCTTTTAACTTAAAAAGCTCCTTAGCCATAAGGAGCCTTTTATTAAACGTATAACAAATAAGTCTTTATTAAGATGAACATATACCGTTATTGATGTTCATCTTTTTATTTGAATCTAGCGCCACAATTGAAGAAGATATGGTATTAATAATTTGACTCATCGCTTCATTTGAAGCACTTACAATTGCTTCCATTTTTTTAGCTTTTTGATCAATCGGCTGTTTAAACGCAATTCTACAATTGAGCTGCGCTCCTCTATTCGAGATTACTTTCGGATTCGTTGATTCTAGTTGCGTAGGCGGTATTTGGCGCTTCACTACCCAAGATACGGCAACGTTGATATTGCTATTATCTATAATATCAAAATGAGAAAAGTCAGTAGAAACTCGATATAGAGGCTGATTGTTTCCAGAAAGCCCACTGCTATAACTGTCAATTGCTCCAAGTTTTTGTTGCAAACCAGCCGATAAGGTATCGCGTAATTGTGTACCCAAAGTCGATGTCCAGCGCTCATTATCAAGTACAGTCGACTTACCATTACTGTCTTGTAGCACCAGTGGCGCACGGTCTAAGCGATCTGGAATCCCGACCGGCAAGACCTCAATCACCTGCACGGTCGAGTTCGAGACCGGAGTCACTTTAGGTGTAAGCGTATAATAGTTTGGTGTTGGTGAACTAGAACATGCTGTCATGGCTATCGCTGTCAAAAGCACTCCACTCCCAAGCAGCCATTTGGCTACTTTAGAGTGTTGCAATGATCGGTTCTTTTTATTTTTCATCGTTGGCCTCTGGTCTCTTACCACGAATAATAGATTCAGGATGTTGTTCAATATAGTCTGCCATTAACTGTAATGACGCAGCCGCACGAGTCATTTGTTGTAGTGCTTTACGTACGTCTTGTTGTAACGGCGCATCGCTTGACAAAATAGACTCGGAAGATCTTACAGTTTTACGAACATCGTCTAAGGTTGCTTGTAAACCAGGGGCAACTTTACCATCTAACTGTTTAACCAGCTTGTCGGTAGACTCAATGGCTGTATTCATATTCTTAAGCGTTTTGCGAACATCCTGCCCAATTTCGACTAGTGGGAATTTCGTTAACTTATCAGCAATTTGGGAAACCTGTGCCTGTAAACCACTTAACTCTGTTGCAGTGGTTGGAATTACCACACGGCCATCATTCAAGATTTGTAGAGTGGCAGGTTTTGCTTTAGGGAACTTATCTAAAGCAATATAGTTTTGACCCGTTAAGAGGTTGCCGGTTCTCATTTGGGCACGCCATCCATGCTCAACAAAATCTTTGAAAATGTCGCTGTTTGGATTAAGTGCTTGGCCGTTTTCAACGCGTGAAGGATAAATCACTGCCTCAACACGCATGCGAATCTGCTTATAGTTGTTATAAAACTCTGCATTAATTGATTTAATACTACCAATTTCAATACCCATGAAGTCGATTGGCGCCCCTACAGCCAAACCACGTAATGAGTGATCAAAGTACATAATTACGCCACGTGGTAGACCGTCCGGCTCTTTTAATGCTTCAGCTTTTGAGTCCCAAAGATTAAAACGGCTCTTGTTAGCAGCGACAGTCCCATTTGAGTTTTCAGGGAAACCAAACGCAATACCACCAGCCACAATACTTGCAAGCGATTGAGTATCTAAGTTAAAGCCTGAAGCATTTAACGTCACATCAATACCACTTGCCTGCCAGAAACGTGTGTCAGTCGTTACAAATTTATCGTACGGCGCACGAATAAACGTCTGAAGTTCTACGCTTTTACCGTCATCAGATAGCTTATAAGCTGTAATTTGTCCTACGTTAATTCTTCGGTAATAAATTGGCGAACCAATATCTAAAGATCCCAAATCATCGGCTTTCAAGAAAAACTCTTTGCCCGGCACATCGGAGGTAATCACTGGCGGTATTTCTAGACCTGTGAATTCAAGTTTTTTCTCGGGTGATTTCCCGCCATCTACTTCAATATATGAACCCGACAATAAAGTGTCGATGCCTGAAACCCCACTTGTCCCAATCCGTGGACGCACTACCCAGAACCGTGAATCTTGAGCAGCAAAATTGCTTGCATCCTTACGTAAATCAATGCGCGCAATAATGTGAGATCGGTCTTCTGCAAGATCGATTTGCCGTACCACCCCAATGTCTACCTGCTTATAGCGTACTGTCGTTTTACCTGCGACTAAACCTTCGGCAGTACGAAAAGATACTTCAATGGTTGGTCCATTAGAAAGTAATGCTTTCACCGCCAAAGAAAGCGCAATCAGCAGCGCAATAAGTGGAATAATCCAGATTAGTAGAGGCTTCCACCGATTTTTCTTTTCTTGGGGTTCTGGTAAATCATTCATGTTTTCCAGTTCAACATCTGTTTCATGATGATCTGAGGTCTCACTGGTTGTTTTGTTTTCAGACATACTCATTGTTCTTTTATTGACTGGGATTAATGGAATCATTATTCAAAGGCGAGTGTTCTGCCTGAATAATTGTGTTTTTTTCCGAAGAAACACGGTTAGGTTTATTTGTATTTTGAGATGCATAAAAATTATCCCAAATAATACGTGGGTCAAAACTTAAAGACGCAAACATGGTTAAAACCACAACCGCACCAAAAGCAATTGAACCCGGTCCCGCTAAAATAGTTGCAAGTGATTGAATTTGAATGAGAGCAGTAAGTAAGGCTACCACAAACACATCAATCATGGACCAGCGCCCTACAAACTCAACAATTCGGTAGAGTTTAATGCATTGCTCCGGTGCAAACTTCCACGCCACAGATGACTGTATATATACAACCAACAACAGGAAATACAAAATAAGAAGCTTTAGCATCGGAATAAAAATACTCGCCATAAAAATGACCACCGATACTAAATAGTCTCCACTTTGCCAAAAGTAAATGACCCCACTCATGATGGTATCTTGCTGACGGCCCAAAAGAGAGTCAGTTACGGTCATAGGAAGGACATTTGCAGGAATATAGAGAATGGTCGCAGCCACCACTAAAGCGAAGGTACGATTTAAACTTCCCGGCTTACGCTCGTGCAAAACGCTATGGCATCTAACACAGCGGAGAATTTGATTTTTATGAGCATCAGTTTTATTTACTTTTGAGGAATTCAATAAGCCACAGCAATGACACAATATCAGTGAAAGATCTTTGGCTCTTGGATATTGTTTTAAAATCATATTGGTATTTGTGATTTTTTCAGGAGTCACATTTTTTATTTTTGCCATGGCTGTGACCTATCAATTTCATTCCATATATCACTCACCTTTACGGAAGTAATATAAACCATTAATAGGCTCAAGACCGCAAATGCCCATAGAGCAATTTCCGGAATAACAAGAACCATGCCCATTAGCTTTACAAGCGTGACCAGAATTCCAATCAGGAACACCTCAACCATTCCCCACACTCTCATAAAATAAAGTGTTCGCAAGGCACCGACTAAAAATTGGGGGCGTTTCTTTAATATACTGACCGTACCGAGTACATAGCCCAGCAATAACAAATACGTAAGTGGCACAATGAATGTAGTAATTAAAATAAGAACACCGACAAATGCCCGATCGTAATGAAACATTACCCACACGGCGCCCAGTAAAGTGGTTTCGGATATGTTGCCTTGCAGTTCAATTTTGACAATGGGAAAGCTATTGGCAATAACAAATACAATGAGGGCCGTTAAAATTAGAGCTAACAATGTAGTAAAAGGCTTGGTATGCCGATAAAGCTCTGCACCACAGCAGACACAATAAGCTCTTTTTCCGTAAGCAAGCGGGACTCTACGATAGACGGTATCGCACTCCTCACAACCTGCTAATTCTTTAAGCTTCATAGTTATACTCTAAGATTTATCGTTTTACTGTGCTAATAACTGCTTGCTATAACGCTTGCCTAAAATAGTATTTATAAGCAATGTGCCAAACTAATCTCATTTCTTCAAGAAAAAATTAGTGACCGCATCAATGAATTATCTTATTAAATAAAAGAAAAAGAACTAAAAGCCCCTTTTCTCAAAGGAGCTTTTAACACGTTTAAAATTAAATGGATATTATATTTGAATAAAATTAAGCGCTCTTCAACGCAAAAATATTCCAATGCAACTTCACACCCAATACGCCTAATAAAATTAAACCTGCACCTAAAACTTGAGTACTGGTCAACACATGATCAAAGAAGAAATAATCAATCACTATGGTCGATATTGGATAAATAAAAGATAAGATCGCAATATTATTTAAAGGTATTTTCTTAATCGCCGAATACATTAAATAGTAGAGAAATGCAGTATGCAAAACTCCCAATCCGACCACAAACAGCCATTGTTGACCGATCGGCGGGTTTTCAAAAACCGACATAAATGGAGTCATGGCAATCGCCCCGCTCAGGGTTTGTATAAATACAATTAATAACGGCGGTGTATTACTTAATTTTTTAGTGATTAATACCGATATTGAATAAAGTGTTGTGGCAATAAGAACCAGCCCCAAGCCGACCAACTCATTAGTGTTCACCGAAGCACTGCCTAAGCCTATAATCACGATTAGCCCTATAAAAGCAATGATGGTCCATAGCACATCATTTTTATTGAGCTTTTCATGAAAGACCAAAGCCCCTAAAAATAAAATGACAAACGGGTTCACGTGATAAACAATCGTCGCTAAAGAAATAGAAGTTTTAGGAAAAGCGGCAAACAGTAGAACCCAGTTAAAAATAATTAGAAGGCCCGAAGTCACCATTAAAAACAGTTCTTTTTTACCGAAGTATACTTTTCTAAAATGACCATAGAAGTAACAAATCGGTATTAAACACAATGCTGAAATAAGGCAACGGAAAAATACAATATTAACGGGTGATTGACCTGACTTAATCACAAATAGACCAATACTCCCTGAAAGCAGCATGGCTACGACCATTTCAAGCGTGCCGACTTTTCTTTTTAAATGATGATCATCCACGAATTTCTCCAAAAATTTATATTGTTAAGTCTTCATCTATTTTTATTTCAGATTTTATAAACTCACTCTTTCTTAGTATTTCGTGAGTTTTCAGTCTAAATAACTTGTCCTTTTTAAAATCTAGAACAATAAAATAAAAGATTAATCATGTTAATTTTTAATTAAGAAATCATTATTTCAAAATAAAAAGATAGTTAATTCATTCTAAAATACTGATTCTTTAGCGCAATAAATTTAGTTAACCCTCACTAAAAAATAGTCTAACAACTTGGTTTGTTCTTCGGCTCTGTCTGAAGTCAAAAGTCCTAAAATTGTCCCATCTATCATAAATATAAAAATTTCCGCTTCGGCATATGAAACGGCTTTTTTAGTTTCCATAAGCAGGCAGAAAATTTCATTTTTAATCCATCGTCTATAGCGTATTGCCGTTTGGTAAGCTGTAGGATAACTCGTTTTAATTTCAAAAATTGCTTTAAACAACAGATAATAAGCGCTCTTTAAATTGGCATGTAAGAGATAGATTTGCCTGAGTTTATGAGCGAAAGTTGAATAGTGAGTCGTTTCTATCTCCACTCTTACTTTTTCCATTAATGTGTCTTTTTGAAGTAAGAGGCACATTTCAATCAGACGTTCTTTTGAATGAAAGTAGTTATAAAAAGTAGCTTTGGAAATTTTAGTTTCGCTAATAATTCGGTCTACCCCAATCTTATGAAACCCGTATTGTTTAAATAAATCCGATGCTATGTGGAGCACGTGTAATGCTCTAAATGAAGTGCCTAAATTTTTCATGTATACCGCTTAAAATAATTTTTTGTTGTATGTAAAAAGAGATAAAAATGCCGTCACTCTTAAAATGAGTGCTAAATACAGGCATGCGAAAACCGCACAAAATGGTGTGCTCGCCTATCTCGGGTTTATTGTTGCTATGATTTTGAGTCGTAACGATGCTTAAGGCGTAGAAAACCTACGGTCTACTATTGAGCCGTTTTAATGACTGTTTAGGCGGTATAAATAGAGAGAATTTGGCAAAGGCCAATAAATAAGAAATAGTACGCATAGAAAACTCCTCATGTCTAAAGAAGTTCTACCGAATCACTGTCAAATGATTATGGTGGCAGAACGAGAGAAGGTTGACAGACTGGTTAGACGCCAGCACACCCGAAGGTGTCCCTCTCCCGTCCTACCGCTACGGGAGGAGACGAGAAGCTTACACACAGAACTATTCCTCAGAAGAAATAACTCTGATGCGGTCTAAATCAGCCTGTCAAAGCCGGCTGGCAATGTAGGCCAGCAGGCAAAGGATAGTGCTCTGCCCTATTACAGTCAAGCACACAAAATGACATTTGTTTTAAAATAGATCATTAAAAAGTAAGGATAAATAATTAAAATTTATTGTTCATTTGAGTTTATAAATTATTTATATAAAACGTAGTATATATGCCTAATAAAAGTTTATTGTTTACTTTAGCTTGAGTATGAATCATATATTTTTGATAACAATTTAATTTATTTATACAAGGATAATTATGACTTTAAATACAGTAATGCTCTCTACTCAAAGGCTTACCCTAAAACCATTTACCGCAAATGATGCAGATGAAACCTATAACTGTATTACCCCTACGCTCACACGCTATATGGCTTGGGATCCTCAACCAAGGCATGAATTCGATCAAACTTGGAGTAATTGGCTAACGAACTTTGCTCTTGGCACTGAAATTATTTTTGTTATTAGAGAGACATCTTCTCAAGTATTTATAGGTCTTGTAGGACTACACCGTATACAAACAAGTAACCCAGAGTTAGGCATATGGATACGCGAAGATTACCACTATCATGGGTATGGTAGAGAAGCTGTAACTGCTGTAGCAAAGTGGGCAATTGACTTTGTTAAGCCGGAATTATTTGTTTATCCCGTTGCCGAAGACAACTACCCAAGTCGAAAAATTGCTGAATCTTTAGGAGGTAAAGTAGTTTCAAAGTTTACTGGCCCCAAATACGAAGTTGTAACCTATGAAATTCCTGTTAGCTTTTAATTCTATAAAAACCATATTAATCAAATGGCTATTAGCTTCATAAAAGATACAACTTGCAAAATAACTGCTATGGCAATATTTTAGAGTAATTACTCTAAAATAAGGTCTAATAATGAAAAATATAAGAATTGGTTCATATCACTGGATGCAAACTACAAATGGTCAGCTCAGCTTCAAAGAAAAAATTAAATTAATTCAAAAAATTATGGTGCCTAGCATCCTGAGTTCTATAAAAATAAATTATTATCGATTTCAAACTGGTAACGATTTTGATATAGGGCAAATTGTAATACCAGATACTCAAATGATTAAAATTGCCCTTGAGGAACTAGAATCAAAAGCGAGTATATCTATTTACAATCATTCATGGCGAACATACTTCTGGGGAGCCGCCCTAGGTCATTTACAAAACCAGCAGTTTGACCATGAGTTACTCTTATTAGCTTCACTTTTTCATGATATTGGTCTAACTGAGCAACATATGCATAGTAAAGGCTGTCAATGTTTTACATATGAGAGCGCTAAACAATTTGAGCAAAAGGCGAAAGAATATAACTTTGATGACAAGAAAAGCGAAGTGATTAAAGATGCTATATGTCTACACATGAATGGATATATAGAGGATTCTGATCCACCTGAAGTTGTTCTATTACAGCAAGGTGCTTCTTGTGATGTAATTAGTGACAACCAATATAAGCTCCCCTTATCTTTTAGAAATGAAATTTTAGAAAAATATCCTAGAAATCAATTTAATAAAGAATTCATTAAACTTATTAATTTAGAGAGAAAAAATGTTCCGAGTTCGCGAACAGGCTTATTATATGACCTTGGATTACCCCTCATGATTAAATCAAATTTATATAAAGAATAATTTTAATAAAACATATTAGTTATAAAACTACTTTCTATCATGACTAGAAATTTCGATTAACAACTGTTTAATATTTCTTAGCATGAGTATGCCTTAATATATGTAAAAGATATAAATTAAAGGCACCCGTTCTAATGAATGATTCAGTTAAGTGGTTAGAAATTCTAAATAAAATTACTGGTATCGCTCAAACAGGTTTACATTACTCAAAAGATGTTTATGACAAAGAACGTTATGAGCAGCTTTTAGGGCATATTGAACATCTATTAGAACTAAAAGAAATTAATACAGAAAATTTTATTAATAATGTTCTTCAAGATGTAGGTTATGCGACTCCCAAACTAGATGTTAGAGCAGTTGTGTTTAAAGAAAATAAATTGTTATTAGCAAAAGAAATTGGCGATGGACGCTGGTCTGTTCCCGGTGGTTGGGCTGATGTAGGCTACTCAGCATCGGAAAATGCAGAAAAAGAAGTTTTAGAAGAGACAGGATTGCGGGTTAAAGCCATTAAATTATTAGCTTTAACTGATAGAACCAAGCACCCTCATCCTCCAATGTTTTTACATGTGTATAAGGCATTTTTCTGGTGCGAAATCATTGATGGCGAACTTACCCCGAGTATTGAAACACCAGAAGTTGGCTTCTTTGGTAGAGATGAATTACCCCCGATTTCTACAGCACGTGTAACTGAAGAACAGATTCAACAATTTTTTGATTATTTAGAGTCAATCCCTGAAGCAACGAAGTTTGATTAATGAAAACCTAATATAAGGCAAGCTCAGTTTTTGTATATGAAAAGTAAAAAACTTGGTCTTTTAAACTCAAAAAATAGCGCTTAACTTTTATGCTAATCTCATGTCTTTTATCAATTTTTATATAATTTTCTTACCTCATGATTCAGTTTTACCACTAAGTAAACTTATGTAACTTTATCCATACAATTTCTCCACAATTTAAAACTCTAACATAAACAAACAATTAGTTCTCTCTTGCTATCTTGTTGTTCATTAAGAGAACACCTCTTAATTCCCTTTTCTTGAGTAACTTATCGTTATTCTGTCTCTTTATTCTGCAATTTTTTAATTCAGTATTTAAAACCGTATATTTTCACTTTAAATACTGAGATTCAATTCTTAGGCTAGATATGCGCACATCTGAAAAACAAGTAAAACCTATTGAGATTGATGATATCAATATCATCGAGAACGAAAAAACCAAAAAAGCGATTACTGCAGCTGCATTAGGTAATGCAATTGAATGGTTTGATTTCGGAGTTTATGGTTATGTGGCATACGTTCTCGGTAAAGTATTTTTCCCAGATGCTTCACCAAGCGTGCAAATGATTGCCGCGCTTGCTACATTTTCAGTACCTTTTATTTTCCGTCCATTAGGTGGTCTTTTCTTTGGACATTTAGGTGACAAATACGGACGTCAAAAAGTTCTGGCCATTACTGTCATTATTATGTCCATCAGTACCTTTGGTATTGGCCTTATTCCATCTTATGAAACAATCGGTTTATGGGCACCTATTCTTTTACTCATCGTAAAAATTGTACAAGGCTTCTCCATTGGTGGTGAATACTCAGGTGCTGCGATTTTTGTAGCTGAATATTCTCCAGACCGAAAACGTGGCTTTATGGGAAGCTGGCTTGATTTTGGATCGATAGCCGGCTTTGTACTTGGGGCTGCAACTGTCGCCTTGATCACACACGCCGTGGGTGAGGCACGTTTTGCCGAGTGGGGTTGGCGTATTCCATTCTTTCTCGCTCTACCACTGGGCATAATCGGTTTATATTTACGTAATCGCCTTGAAGAAACCCCTGTATATCAACAGCATTCAGAGCAACAAGCACAAAAAAGTAAACCCCAAAAATTTAGTTTCAAAGAAATTTTTGTTAAACATAAGCGTAGTTTATTGGTGTGCATTGGTCTCGTAATCAGCACTAACGTTACTTACTACATGTTGCTAACTTATTTACCAAGCTATTTTTCGCATAACTTAGGCTATTCAGAAGCACATGGTGCACTTATTATTATTGCGGTTATGGTTGGCATGTTATTTGTACAACCTGTGATTGGTTATTTGAGTGATAAGTTCGGACGCCGCCCATTTATTTTTATTGGAAGCTTTTCTCTTATTTTCTTGTCCTATCCTGCCTTTGTATTACTTAACTCTGGGGTAAATTATCAAATTTTTATAGGCTTACTTATTCTTGCTTTATCTCTCAATATGTCTATCGGAGTGATGGCATCAACTTTACCTGCCCTATTTCCAACTGAAATCCGTTATAGCGCTTTAGGTATTGCCTTTAATTTCTCAGTAGTTATCGCTGGTTTAACCCCAACTCTTACCGCAACGCTGGTTGAAACTACCCACAATCTGATGGTTCCAGCCTATTACTTGATGATTTGCGGGGTGGTAGGTATTGCTACTGCAATGTATTTAAAGGAAACAGCCAATAAGCCTTTAATTGGGGGCGTGCCTATTGCTCACAATATAGAGGAAGCACAAGAGTTACTTGAAGAGTTTCATGAAACTATTGAACAGAAAATTGAAAATATTGATCAGAAAATTCAGGAGCTTCAACAAAAACGTCAAAAACTTGCAGATAAACACCCTGATATAGCATGAGTGAAGCAACGTTTTTTATAAGAGTAGCGACTTAAATGTCGCTATTCTTTTAATATATTTTTCATTCAATTTGATAGTAAAAAAGAATTAACTTAGTAAATCTATTATTAGGAATAATATTTAATAAATAAAAAAGCCAATTCTTTCGAATTAGCTTAATTACAGCAGACCAGCTTTAGTTGAAAATTGCTTCTTGGTTTTATTGTTCGCAACAATCTTCATTCGTTTTTGTTATAGGTCTAACTTAGCTTTCCATTGTGACAATTCAATTAAAAAAACACCTCAGCCTACCCCAAAACAAACTTAATACATATATAAGTTATTTTAGAGAACTGCATCACAATTTTGATGGGTGCTTATGATAAACAGCTACACAGCAAAAGGTTTAAATCTATTATGCTTGAGTTATCTAATTGTTAAGTATGTATGATGGAACAGCAAACTTTATTACAAGAACTGAACTCACTCATTGAATACTATTCAAAAAGAACCGATTGCCCGCCTAGTCGAATACGCATCGGCTATAGAGCTTATGCAAAACTCATGCAGTGCCCGCCTTTTGCCGATGAAGTAATAAACTCGGCGCTAGATCCAAATAAGCGGAAATATAAAAAGATAAAAATTAAAATTACGAAAGATGATGATCAATTAGAGCTTGAGTAGTTATATGTTGTGAATATCTCAAATTAGTTTGTATTAAACTGAGAAATTTCTTTTTATGATTTCTATTTCTTCCGCTGTAATATTAGTTAAATGTATTGATGAAAGTTCCTTATTAGAGTTAAAACCAAAATATAATTCTTCATTTTTAAAGTAATATATTGATTTTTCAATATTTAAATAAGTTAAAACTAAGTAATCTAAACCTACAATTAATTGTAGCTCATAATTAAAATCATCTCTAAATATGCTTGAATAATCCTCAGATATATTCCACTCTGAAACATCAAATTTAGGTAGGAAATTTTCCACAAAAAATGGAATTTTATATTTATTATTGTTTTTCAAAATGTTACTAGAATTTATTGATGCAAGAGTAATATTAATTACTTCGCCAGTGTTACTTAAACCTAGTTCAAATAAACAAGTTTTTCCATTTCCACATCGCCAGTATAGATCAGCTAATCCACTATCAGAGAACTCAATAGAAAAAGGAATGTATGAATCTATGTTAGTCAGTACATGTTTAGGCTGCTGCTTATCAGACATAACTAACATAGGTGATCCTTATCAATCTAAAATTAAATCCTAAAATAATTATTTGATTGTAAGCTATTTTTCAAGACAAAAAGCCCATGAACTGAGCTTTTATCTTCTATATAAAACAGCTTTTAAAACTCGACTTGTACCGTAACCGTATCTTGATACGTTCCCGCTGGTACAGTGTCTGCATTTTCATCCACAATTTTTGTAGTAAACACATAGTTCTGCTGAGTTACCCCGTTATGTACCCCCGGGTTAATTGTTGCATTTAAACTCGACCAACGCTCGTTACCGCTTCCCCATCGGTCATTCGATGAATTCTTGAAAATATCGTATTTTAAAAATGTATTACCCGTTTGTGACTTCATGGCTCGCTGGTTGCCATTTTGCGGGGAAAGTCCATTATTTAAACTCACATAATATGGTGTATTTACCGAACAACGTATTCCCATAGACGACTGAACAGGTTCAAGCTTGGAAGCAAACGCCGCCGTACCAAAGTTTACGTCTTGAGCTAAAATTCGGCAGTCTGGCAGTACAGTAATTGAGAGTGAACCAAGCGAGTCTGCCCCACTTCCCCAGTTAAAACCAATACCTAATACCCCACGTTTAAACCCAGGGCTCTCAAAGAAGGCACCGATTCCCACAATCGCAACTGCGGGCACAGAATAGAACCATTTTACTTTTAACGGTGAGTCGGCTCGATAAACACCCG
>NZ_POYH01000095.1:69108-78030 GCF_002899995.1 Acinetobacter sp. AKBS16
GCGATACACTTTGCCCAGCCGGAAGCCGTATGTAGAAAGGTAAATTGCCATCAGGCCCGCTAAAAAGATTGACCAGCGTAAAGCTACTCATGTCTTTTTCTTGGCCTAAACTAATGATTTCATTGTTACTGTCTAAAATAATGGCGTTAAGTTTTTCTCCGGTCTGAGCATTGGTAAATGAATTCGACATTTGCTCAACCCGATATTTTAAATAAGTCATGTTTGCTAAAGCCAAGCTAAAACCCGTACATGACAAACCCGAATTAAATTGTGATGAGTTTTCACCGTTTTCCATTAAGTAAATAGACGGGACCGAAATAGAGGATGTACCTGAAGCACTCACACTACATGCAGCATGAGCCAAATTTCCCGTCAACATCAGTCCAGAGAACATACATAAATGTCTGAGTAATTTTTTTGTTTTTATATTCATGGCAAAGATACCTCGTGACAAGTAACAGGTTTAACCACCACAATCTGCTGCTTGGCTTGTTCTACATCTACAGAAAAATCTGCTTTACAAATACTTTGGTCCGAACGCTGAACCGTTACGGTGTTATTCGGTTTTAAATTTTCTAAATAGACAATGCCATCCATTCCCACATAGGAAGACTCTTGATCCGCTCTATGTACTACAGACCCTACCGGCACAGGTTTGCCATCTGCCTGAGTCAAATAGATATTGGCAGAAATAGACTGATGAACAGGGAACTTAATCACAACGCCCGAACCGCGTTTAGCCGCTATCCGTTGTTCAACTTGTGTGATTGTAAAGTTTGAAGGTAAGTCGATTGGGTCGACGCTGTATTTACCCGAATAATAAGGTGTTACCGATGGCACAAAAATATGGCCTTTTTTATTACTGCGGCCAATTAAACTGTTTTCGTATCTGACCAGAACATCAGGCACTTGGTTTGTATCGATCAATGCAAAAGATTCACCTAATCGGTTTGAAGCAAATAAATCACCTGCCATATAAATTAGGGAACCGGATAGGCCAAACCAGTAGTTATAGTCATGGTTTCCAGACAGACCAAAGTCAGTATTAATATAACTGTTGCGATAATTGACGCGTGCCTGATTTAAATCTTCACTATTTTCATTAAAGCGTCGGGTTAAATCGACACCAAAACCACCTTCAGACGGAACAGAGCGGTTGAAGTTAACGTAGCCAGTATCACCCTGCTTATTAAACGCATAACCTGAGTTAACAGTCGCGTTTCGCTGAAACAACGGTATCGAAAGCTGAAATGCAGCACTCCATTCTTTTTCAATGAAATCACGGTTGGCACTTAATGAAACAGTCACGCCATTCATATAAGTCGGTAAAACAGGCGCCCAAGACAAATTTAAGAAGCGATTTTTAAAGTCATTCGCCTTGGTATTGATATAACCAACGCCAAAAGTTCCTGAGTTTTTAGTGGCAAAGTAAGTATTGGCCGTTAAGCTTTTATTGCTATTTACTGAAATTAAATTGCTATATTGCAGCCGTGAAAGGTCGGTATATTCATCATCACGTTGGTTATGGTTAATGCTAAAACCAAACCGATTACGGTTATAGCTGTATCCAACTGTATATTGATTACCTTCCAAGTCTCTCGTTCGATCTTCAGACATAGATTTGTCGGCTTTACTTTGGGTAAAAGAGGCACTCAGCACACCTAAATTTGCAAGCTTGAGCACAGACCCAGCACCCAACAACTGTAAATCTGAAGAAAGTTCGGTGCGTCCTTCTACAGTCAGCCAGTCATTTACCCCATAACGGGCATCAGCTGCACTTGCAAATTTTCCATAAGAAAAATTCTTAAGTCCGTAGTCTTCTCGAATTTTCCCTAAAGACAATGAGTAATCAAATAAGCCGGGCTTGAGCAAAGTATTAGAAATATAAAATGGGACCGATGTTGTGACCTGACGCCCGACTGCATCGGTCGTAACCACAACAGCTTCCCCTTTACCGTTAATAAAAGGAACATTATTTAAAATAAACGGTCCAGACTGTACTTCTGTTGAGCTGGTCTTTTGCCCATTAATAATTAAATCGACTGTACTTGGCAACGCAGCTTGCCCAATAAATTGTGGCAATGGATAGGTAATTAAATCCGGTCGGGTTGAATAGTTTCTCTGTACCTGAAAACCGCCTAGTCGAACAGAAGTTCCCCATGTCGTTTTACTACCGGTAATAATGTCACCCAGTAAAAAAGATGTAGCATTCTTTTGGTTATCAAACTGCCAAGATGTGTCATAACGACGATAGCCATCATTATCTACAGACTCGGCGTTACCTTCATTTTTGTAATGGTTTTTGACATAGACACCAGAGTTTTTAATGACCCCTAACGGAGAGAAAAAACGCTGCTCAGTAAATAAACTACTGGTTGAACCGCCTTGATAGGGTCTATATGTATAAAAATCATAGTTATTGAGCAGCCCTATACCAGACTGAGCGACTTCCGGCTTATACCATGAGTCTTTACCCAAAACTTGAGTGGGCATCCAAGCGGGCGGAAAATTGAGCTTAAAGTATTGGTTCGAAGATTGATATTCATAACTTACATCTTTTAATTTATCTAAAGATATCCAATCACTCGCGTCACCACTAAACCCCAAGGTCAAAACATCTTGATTAGATAAAGATGTGTCAGTGTTTGTTAATAACTCTTGAGGGATGTTAATTTCTAATTCATCAATCAGCTTCTTTTTTTGTATGAAGTACTCATCATTTTTCACAATAACAGGCACAACTTGCTGGACCGAATATTGGTTCACAACCAAATCGAGATACAGTTT
The DNA here is from genome assembly GCF_002899995.1 of Acinetobacter sp. AKBS16. Classification (NCBI taxonomy): domain Bacteria; kingdom Pseudomonadati; phylum Pseudomonadota; class Gammaproteobacteria; order Moraxellales; family Moraxellaceae; genus Acinetobacter; species Acinetobacter sp. AKBS16. The sequence goes on from NZ_POYH01000095.1 coordinate 71,896, forward strand.
AAAAAGTTGATTAATTTCATTAATGTCTCTTGGTGGTGGAGGCAAATCACCTGCAAACACAGTATTTGGAATATTTAAACATCCACCCGACAATAAAATCAGCAAAATACTTTTGCATAAATTATTATGCCGAAGGATCATGATGGATCCTCCATTTTGGTGATTTCGATCAATTCTTGTTTAATACCAGAACTGTCTACACCATAAATTTTAGATGTTTTTGACAACTCATGTGCCGTCGACTGATCAATAGCAAAATTTACAGTGCTATTTGATAAAACATAGCCAAAAGCAGCCTTTCCTAAAGAGATATCATTACCTGTTTTTGAAGTTTTCAGTGCCGAAAGACGGGCAAACTTCTGACCATTATTTTTAAGATATAGCTCAGACTGGCCTTGTTGATTGGTTCGAACTGACCACTGTAAAACTGGTTTTGCTAAAGCATTTTTTGCATTAAGTTTTTGACTTTCTTCGGTTAATCCACTGCCGATTCCTTTCCCATAAGCAAACAATGGAATTGAGTAACGCATTTGGAAACTTACTTTAGAAGCATCTTGCTCGTTGCCATCAGAAAGTCGAATCGGTAACTCATCTACAATCAGACGATATGACTGCTCTTTGCCATCCGGCAAATTGGCGCTTTTGGTTAAGCGAAGCATATGCTTCTCGCCTGCTTTAATTTTAGCTACAGGCGGGCTTGGTATAATTTCTGATTGCTCACTATAGTTATCTTTTAAGCCATCTTGATTCCATTTAAATACCCGAATTTGCACCATTGCATCGGTCTTACCCGTATTTTGAAGCCAAACCGCAGTTGCCTTTTCATTGGCTTCAATTTTTGGATAAATCGGCCAAATTAGAAAAGTTGCTTGTGCCATCACAGGTGTAACAAGTGATAATGTACTTGCAAATAAAAAAGATTTTAAAATGCCATTTTTAATAAATGCAGAATTGTTCATACAAATCACCATGTAATCATTATTGAAACAGTATCTTTATAAATTCCGGCCACATGGGGTTCATTATTATTTTCTAAATCAACGACACCATATATTTCAAAATTTGCCAGACGGTTTGTAGGTGTTGTAGCAGGCAATAAATATTTATTACCTACAATATATTCATTGGATAAACTGCTAGAGTTATATAGCTTGTAAGATAAATAATTAGTGGATGAAGCATTCTTCATACGTCTTGTATTATTTTGAAGGTTTTCACCACCATCTATAGAAATACTTACAGGTAAACTTTCCGTACAACGGATATTCCAAGAACCTTTGCTATTAATAATATTAGTCACTACTTTATTTTTTGATAAAGCAGAGTATTTACCAAAATCCATGTTTTGCTCAATATTATCTATTGAACAGCCATTTTCAATTTTAGCTTGTACTTTAAAACTTGAATTAAGCTGAGGATCTGCTGCATATATAAATTGACTAACAGATAGCAAAAATATTGCTTTAAAATATAAGTATTTCATTTTTCTTAAAACTCAATCGTAATTGGTACTATATCTTTATATTCACCCTTAGATATACGACTACCATCATGGGCTGCTTGACCAAAAATATCGATATTCTTTTTATTATTCATATCATTAAGAATAAAAGCTTCATTTGCTTTAATGACTTGTTTATTTAAACCATAGAGCAAGTTATAAGCAATAAAATCTCTACCATTACTTAAAGCATGATAATAATTTTGTGAAAATGAAGCTGGAATATTACTATCATTATTTCCTGCTCCAAATATTATTTTTACAGCTGAAATACCAGCACACTCGATCTGAAAACCTGAATTACTATTATTAACTAAACTAGCTTCTAAAACCCCTTTAAAAGCTGTGGTAGCTTCACCAAAATCTATAGTTCCAAAATTTAAATTTGCCGTATTATTTTCTACAACATTATTATTAACAGAACAAGAAGGCAATAATTCAATTTGACTAGTTAATTTAGCTCCGATTTCACCCGCATTTACTAAAGAAATTAAAAAATAAGAAATTATAAATGCTGAACCACGATTGAATATCATCTTCCCTCCATTTAAAACAGGTCTACTCATCTTTGAGCAAACCTGCTACTCAATTAATTATTTCTTTTTTATATTTAGAAATTTACAGTGACTAATAGAGTATCTTTATAATCGCCTTGTGCTTTTGGTGTACCTGTATTTGGAGCAATTGCACCGAAAATTGGTACAGCAGTAGCTTGGCCACTTACTGTAGTGAACTGTTGTGGTTGGTTTACAACATAAAGGTTTGTACGTGCAGCATCGCGATAAACGTTATATGCAACTACATCAGCAGAAGCCGTATTTTTTAAAGTACGGTCTGTACGTTCACCACCGTCAATTGCGACTGTAAAATCAACAGGATCTGTTCCATCACAAGTCACAGAAATATTGCCACCTGTTGCTGCTGAAGTAACTTCAGCAGTTAACACGTTGTTCCAAGTACCGGAAGTTTTACCAAAATCTAAAGTACCAAACTTGTTCATATTTCCTTCAGTTTGACTACCACCTACAGTACAGCCTGTTGAGATATTTAATTTAACGTCAACCTGTCCAGTAACAGCTGCTTGAGTATTTACCGCATAACCAGCAACTATTAATGCTGCAAGAAGTGATTTCTGAATGTTTTTCATATTCATAACCTACATATATAATGATTAGATTTGTAGAACAAAATGAATCAAACTCGACAAATAAAATATGGCTAATCTGTTTTATATATAAAACAAACTACCTTTTACTATTGTGTGATTCTCTTCACAATTTAATAACAATTATTTAACTTGTATACACATATTACAAAAAGACTATGTTGAGTTATTTAAAATCATTTTTTTTAATCTTATAAAAACACCCGATTAAATACCCACCCCTACTTTATTAAAATGGCTAAAAATTAGAAAAAGAAATTATCGTTTTAACGATCATACTTTTTAAATAATTATTCAAATACAATTATTTATACACACAACAAAAACAAGTATTATTTGTTTTTATTAAAATAGGTAACATGACCTATTTTAACCCTACCTAAAGAAATAAAAATAAGTCATTTGACCCATTTTTTAACCATTAATTAGGTCGAATGACCTAGATTAAAAAAATATAGGTCGTTCGACCTAATTTTAGTTTAATAGAATTTAAATATTTTATTTATATTTTTTTAATTTCATGGTTTAGAATGCCTTTTTTTAAATAGTACTTACAGGCTGGATAATGATCAAAATTGATACCTTTGATACTATGCAAATAAAGAAGTCCTTTACCACTCTAAAAGGGCAAGAAAGAATAAAGCAGATCTTAAGAAATGCTGAAATAGTTTTTCTTACTAAAGGTTATTCCGGATTTAGTATGAGAGGAGTTGCAACTCAATCAAATATTAGTTTAAGTACTTTGCAACATTATTTTCAAAATAAAGATATTTTATTAAAAGCTTTACTTAATAAATTAATTTGTGACTATATACAGCGTATTGAAATTTTAATTAATTTGAATGCAAATGAACCACCTTTAATTCGGTTTATGAATATTATCACTAATATAATTTATGAAATAGAGCAACCGATCATCACAAATGCATTTAAAGAGTTTTTCTCTATTTCAGATCATTTGCCCTATGTATATGAAGCTTTGTCAATCATACAAAAGTATAATCTCGAACTTATCTATAAAATCATCCTCCCCATTCATAATAAAATATCTTCAGAAGAATATAAAGAAAGAGCGATTATTATAATCACTCAACTTAATGGATATTTAGTTCAACATTCGAACAAAAATACAGATGAAAGTTATAAAGAATTTTTAAGAAGTATACTGTTAAAAAATATATTAAGATTAGTCAGTGAACCATAAATTTTAAAACATAGGAGCCAGTTCTCCTATGTTTTTAATATATGGTGATGTTGTACTCAATTATTATATTACTGAGCGAAAGCTTTAATTTCACTTCGAATCAAAATATGTCGAGATGGAAAGTAAAAGCGATAAGCCAATTCGTAAGAGTCAAATAGAGCTAACTGAGATTGATGAGTTGCCCAATAATAAGCCGTCATTCCCTTTTCTTTCCTCACATTTAAATAGTAAGGAACAGCAAAGTTGTTCGAAACAATCATAAAACTCATAGTATTTGATCTAGCTATTTAGTGGTTTTGGACAAAGTCAGCTTTAATTGAATCTAGCGAACGTAATATGGGCGCCAACATAGACTCCGCAATTCGCATGGCTTCTGACTCAGACTTGTGTTGAATAGCTTGAACAAGTTCACTATGTATTTGCTGGTTTGGGTCAGGTAAATTTTTATTAGTCACTAGCTCTAAGGTGTATTGATAGCTTGAGTTTAAGAAATACTCATAAGTTGCCTGTAAAGCTTTATTATGAGTCGCCTTGGCAATTGCCAAATGTAGTTTCTTATCACTTAACATGAAGTTAGCAACATCTTGTTGATTTGTTGCTGCTCTATGTTCTAAACACGCTATAACATCGCGCATATCTTCAGGCGTGCTATGTCTAGCAGCTAATTTAGCAATTTCGATTTCTAATAAACATCTTACTTCTACGTGTTCATATAAATCAGAATGATGAATTGAATTAATCACAATTGAAAAGTCATTTTTCGTGCGTACAAAAGTACCCAGCCCCTGTTTGACTTCTAAAACACCTAAATATTCTAAAATTTTAATTGCTTCACGAATGGTGTTTCGGCCCACACCCAAACCTTGAACAAGCTCAGGTTCAGTGGGAATTTTCTCATCTACTTTCCAAATATCATTTTTAATATTCTGACGTATGACATGAATCACTTCATCGACCAGTGATCTTTTTTGAATTTGCTCAATCATTAAAATTGGTACTAGTAAGCTTAAACATACGGTGATACTATCATCCTATGTTTAATTGTTCAATTTCTCTTTCATGCATTTTTAAAGGTTGAGCTCATGGAATTAAGTCAGACAATTTCAAATCTTATTTTTGAAATTCAAAAGCTTACTCAAGCAGTCGAAAAAATTTCTAAAACCCAAGAAATTTCTGTAGATGTCTTAGATGAGGCAATCGCCTTTAGATGGGAAAGAGAAAATAATAAAGGTTCGCTCGTCGCGATCCGCAAACCTCAACTCATTTCTTTTAATCATCTTTGCAATATCGACAGCCAACTCACCAAAGTAAAACTAAATACTGAAGCCTTTGCAAAAGGCTTGTTGGCAAATAATGTACTCATGACAGGCTCACGTGGTACAGGCAAGTCGTCTATTGTAAAAGCCTGTTTAAATGAATATCACCACTTAGGCCTTCGAGTGATTGAACTTGAGAAAAAGTATTTAGAAGATTTGCCTAAGATTATTAACTTACTACAAGACCGTACTGAGCGTTTTATCATCTTTTGTGATGACTTGGCCTTTGAAGCCGGTGACTCAAGTTACGCAACTTTAAAAACTGTATTAGATGGTTCACTGGCCTCTAGTTCAGACAATACACTCATTTATGCAACATCAAATCGAAAGCATATGGTGGCCGAATACAATAAAGATAATACCGAGTTAAATGTCGGGGAAAATGGCGAATTACGACCTGGCGACAGCATTGAACAAAAGATTTCTTTAGCAGACAGATTTGGTTTACAAATTAATTTCTATGGCTTTAGCCAACAAGAGTATTTAAAAACTGTTCAATACTGGCTAAATGAATACAAATGGCAGCAACGCGAAACTTGGGAAACGATTCAGTTAAAAGCTATTCAATATGCAACTCAGCAAGGCAACCGTTCAGGAAGAATTGCCAATCAATTTGCCAAAATGATTGTGGGCCAAGAAATGCTAAGTGCAGCAGATTTAACGGTTTAAGTTGTTGGCTATAAAATGCCCCATAAAAAAAGCCCTTACGGGCTTTTTTTAATTAAGCAATAAATTTCAACATAAGCTGAATCACAGTTGCATTAATCAAGTCGACAAAGAATGCACCACAAAGCGGAACAATTAAGAATGCTTTATGCGATGGGCCATACATATTGGTAATCGCCTGCATATTTGCAACGGCGGTTGGTGTAGCCCCCATACCGAAACCACAGTGACCTGCTGCCAATACTGCCGCATCGTAATTTTTCCCCATTACACGGAAAGTCAC
>NZ_POYH01000096.1:0-771 GCF_002899995.1 Acinetobacter sp. AKBS16
GCCTGTTGAAGACCGATCATGACAATGATCCATCTACACCGGATCAAGGTGGTCTGGACCGCGTTGATGGATCAATTACAGTAGATGTTGATGATCAGGGCCATATCACAGGTGGGACCACAGATGTAGCACCGGGCAGCGAAGTGACCTTAACCATCACAGGTCAGGACCAGTCAGGCAATCCACTGGAACAGCAGGTGAAAGCCACAGTTAATCCTGATGGCAGCTATACAGCAGAAGTGCCGGCAGGCTTTGCCGATGGTGAGTTAACCGTTGAAGCAGAAACAGTGGATCGTAACGGTACACCGCTTAATGCTGAAGATAGCCTTGTGAAGACCGATCATGACAATGATCCATCTACACCGGATCAAGGTGGTCTGGACCGCGTTGATGGATCAATTACAGTAGATGTTGACGACCAGGGCCATATCACAGGTGGGACCACAGATGTAGCACCGGGTAGTGAAGTGATCTTGACGATTACCGGTCAGGACCAGTCAGGCAATCCGCTGGAACAACAGGTGAAAGCCACAGTTAATCCTGATGGCAGCTATACAGCAGAAGTACCAGCAGGCTTTGCCGATGGTGAGTTAACCGTTAAAGCAGAAACAGTGGATCGTAACGGAACACCGGTGAATGCAGAAGACAGCCTTGTGAAGACCGATCATGACAATGATCCATCTACACCAGATCAAGGTGGTCTAGACCGAGTTGACGGAACTATTACCGTTGATGTGGACAACACGGGTCATATTACAGGTGGAACGACTG
>NZ_POYH01000096.1:781-1503 GCF_002899995.1 Acinetobacter sp. AKBS16
ACCGGCAGGCTTTGCCGATGGCGAATTGACCGTTAAGGCAGAAACGGTTGATCGTAATGGTACTCCGCTTAATGCTGAAGATAGCCTGTTGAAGACCGATCATGACAATGATCCATCTACACCGGATCAAGGTGGTCTGGACCGCGTTGATGGATCAATTACAGTAGATGTTGATGATCAGGGCCATATCACAGGTGGGACCACAGATGTAGCACCGGGTAGTGAAGTGACCTTAACCATTACCGGTCAGGACCAGTCAGGCAATCCACTGGAACAACAGGTGAAAGCTACAGTTAATCCTGATGGCAGCTATACGGCAGAAGTACCAGCAGGCTTTGCTGATGGCGAATTGACCGTTAAGGCAGAAACAGTTGATCGTAATGGTACTCCGGTCAATGCAGAAGACAGCCTTGTGAAGACCGATCATGACAATGATCCATCTACACCAGATCAAGGTGGTCTAGACCGAGTTGACGGAACTATTACCGTTGATGTGGACAACACGGGTCATATTACAGGTGGAACGACTGATGTTGCACCAGGTAGTGAAGTGATCTTGACGATTACTGGTCAGGATCAGGCAGGTAATCCGCTGGAACAACAGGTGAAAGCCACAGTTAATCCTGATGGCAGCTATACGGCAGAAGTGCCGGCAGGCTTTGCTGATGGCGAGTTGACCGTTAAGGCAGAAACGGTTGATCGTAATGGTACTCCGGTCAATG
>NZ_POYH01000096.1:1513-1882 GCF_002899995.1 Acinetobacter sp. AKBS16
ACTTGAGCAACAAGTGACTGCGACTGTTAATCCTGATGGTAGCTATACAGCAGAAGTACCAGCAGGCTTTGCCGATGGCGAGTTGACCGTTAAGGCAGAAACGGTTGATCGTAATGGTACTCCGGTCAATGCAGAAGACAGCCTGTTGAAGACCGATCATGACAATGATCCATCTACACCGGATCAAGGTGGTCTGGACCGCGTTGACGGCACGATTTCTGTTGATGTGGATAACCAGGGCCATATCACAGGTGGGACCACAGATGTAGCACCGGGTAGTGAAGTGACCTTAACCATTACCGGTCAGGACCAGTCAGGCAATCCGCTGGAACAACAGGTGAAAGCCACAGTTAATCCTGATGGCAGCTA
>NZ_POYH01000096.1:1892-2029 GCF_002899995.1 Acinetobacter sp. AKBS16
AACCGATCATGACAATGATCCATCTACACCGGATCAAGGTGGTCTGGACCGCGTTGACGGCACGATTTCTGTTGATGTGGATAACCAGGGCCATATCACAGGTGGGACCACAGATGTAGCACCGGGTAGTGAAGTGA
>NZ_POYH01000097.1:0-348 GCF_002899995.1 Acinetobacter sp. AKBS16
TCTGGCTCATCAATTACTGACTTAAATTTCGCTCAAATAAACTTCGAGTAATTTAAACCAATCAATCAATGAAAATTATTTCGATTAATCAATCAGTAAAAATCCACACAAGTTGTTCTTCAATTCTCTTAATGATCTTCTTACTGGTTCGTCACCAGCAAGCTAGGTCGGCTATATTACTCTTAATCTCTTAAAAGTCAACAGGTAATTTCGATATTTTTAAAACTTATTCTCTAAACCACCTCATCATCAAATTCATCGCTTAAAGCAACTAATCTAATCACAAGTAACTGTTTTTCAACAAGTTTCTATCTGCATCACCGCCGATGGATGTGCATTATAGACCAT
>NZ_POYH01000098.1:0-865 GCF_002899995.1 Acinetobacter sp. AKBS16
AAATATACAGGTCCCTAGCGTTACAAGTTCACCCGCAGACCAGCCGCTCTGATGAAAAGTGATAGCGCAAAGTAAAACACCAGTACTTGCTAATAAAGCAAACCGTAAAGCCTTTACATTGTCCTGATGTTTCTGAATGTGGGGATGATGGATAGTGTGGGAACTCCACTTTAATAATCCACTGTACCAAATCTCATCGTTATTCGCTTGCGTATAGCGTGTTGTAATAACCGTGACTAAGATAACGCCAATGAAGGTACATTGGATACGAGATAAGGCGAGTTCCCAAGCATGCTGTTTAAGCATTAGCGCAGGTACTAAGATTATAATAATTGTCACAGCCATCATTTGCGGTGCATAGCCTTTCGTACCATGGCTGACTCGCATGCTAAATATGGTGATAAAAATAGTGAATGAAATTAGAGAAATTATTATCCATGCGTTATTAGTGGCTTTGAGAATAGTAAGCCCTAGTAATGCACCTGCAAGGGTACCTATTATACGATAGGCACCTCGCTGGAACATCATTCCTCTTACTTGTTGAGAGATGACCCATACAGGCATCGCTGCCCAATAAGCATTATCCACCCCAAGTAAAATTGCGATTGAAAATGATAACCAAGCTGCAATGCTAAGCCGTAGACCATGTGAGATATTTGTATTCATTGAATTTCTTTAAAATATACAGCTTTTATCCATTCAACTGAATTTGTTGTAGTCGGCGAGGGGCAGTTTCTTTCAGTAAAATGCCGATGAAAGCACATGCTAATGACACACCGCCGACGATCAACATTGGACCTTTCAGACCTATTTGGTCAGCTATACCACCAGCAACAATTGGCATGAGCACACCACCAATGAGTTC
>NZ_POYH01000098.1:953-17854 GCF_002899995.1 Acinetobacter sp. AKBS16
ATAGCTGTTGGTACACCTACTGCAGCACCAATCATGTTTGGTGGGACTGATTCTCCAGGAATAATTGCGAGAAAAAGTGGGGCTAGACTAAAGCCAAAAATACCGGCAACAAAAAGGATGGAAAACATGGCAATAGATGTTTGTGTATAAAACACGAATGCAAGCATGAGCATGCCATAAACGGCGGAACAGGTAACAAGGACAGTACGTCGTCCGATATAATCTGAAATTGCAGGACCAGCAATCATACCTATAAAACCACCAAATCCCCATCCAGAAACAATCAAACCAGCTGTAGATAACGGCAAAGATTTTACCTGAGTGAGATACAAGGTAATAAAAGTTGAAAAAACAAAGAGTCCAGTCTGAAATAATGAGCCAATTAGAGTTGTCAGCCAAATATTACGATAACTGAAAACCTTCCAAATGTTTTTTTTCGGGAGGTTTTGTGAAGCGTGATGTGTAATAGGGGACGCTTTCATAGACTTCATTAACCAGTAAGTGATAATGAAACCAGGAATACCTAAAATGAAGAAAACCCAGTGCCAAGACATGTGTCCACTCATTTGAGTCGCAATAATTGGCCCGAATCCAATACCTAGCAAAGGGAAGAATGATTGATGTATACCAAGATTCAGTCCTTTCTTCTCAGGCCGAGAGAAATCGGATATTGCAGCCACACTACTACTGAATACGCCACCTTCTCCAACACCAAGAAGTCCTCGCACTATCAACATCTCACCAAAGCTTTTGACGACACCAGTAAAGCAAGTCATCAGTGAAAAAAATGCTGATGAAAAAATCAATACCTTTTTTCTGCCAACGGTATCTGACAGATTACCCAATCCCCATGACGAGATCGCCCAAGTCAGGGCGAGTACAGATGCGATAGCACCAGCTTGTAAGTTATTAAGATTCAACGCAGGTATCAATATAGGGAACAGATAAACTACTACTAATCGATCCAGCCCCACAACTCCGAAAAGTAGGGCTAGCATTATTACCATCCGTTTTTCGTAACGGATATCTTCAGGCGAAAATTTACTCATTATTTTATCCTCTTAATTATATTTCTAATTAGGCTTCTTCATCTTCTGAAGAGATTATGATTCCATTATCGAATAGGGGTACTTCATTCCGTTGTACTGGTCGTAAAGACTGATTATTAAAAATTAAGCGCGTAACATCATTTCGAGAATAGTGGCCAACTGGATCACCTGCTACTTTGGCGATTGTTATAGCATCGAGATGTATATCAGCATAAAGAATGCCTTCTTCGTCTTCGTTGAGTGGATGAACAAGGGATGCGCCATCAGGACCATAGATGCGAGTAAAACCACCACCGATTTTAAGCAGTTCTCGTTGTTCATCGCTTGAGCATAGAAGATCGATTGTGTCCTGTGAAACAGTTGCACATGGAGCAATTACATAGCACTGACCCTCGACAGCATAGGTACGTGAAACAGCTGTATTAACTTCTCCACCGATTGCTGGCGTGACTTCAGTATAAAGAGAGAAGCCTGGCCATGCCGCCACATGAATTTGCTCGTGTTGGCTGTACATGGCAAATTTTGTCAAGGGTTGAATATGCTCCCAACAACATAGAGCACCTAATTTACCAATTGACGTGTCGTGTACAGCAATATCACTACCGTCACCTTCACCGAAAACCAGACGTTCAGCCAGTGTAGGTTTAAGCTTGCGGCGAGTCGCAAGAGTTTTACCACTTTCATCAATAATCGCCTGTGACATATACAAGCTTCCGTTATCTTTCTCCGTAAACCCCATAACAACTTGAATCTGGTTATCAGAAGCTGCCTTCTCAAGCCTCTGATATTGTTCACTTCCAACGATAAGTGCCTGTTTATGGTAGTCATTCATAAATTGCATTGCCCATGCTGGAGTACCAAGCCAGACAAACCAAGGATAGCCTGGAAGAAAATTTTCAGGGAAAGCAACCAGACGTGCGCCGTTCTTCGCAGCTTCAGTAATTAGATCTATCGCTTTATCAATGCTGGCATTCAAATCCATATAGATAGGCGAAGCCTGAACTGCGGCAACGCGGGAGGAATGAAAATTTGTATTCATACTGAATTCCATGTAATTGAGATATTTTCTCTATCATTAGATAAATTCAGTGCATGGAGTGAACTCTACTTCCTGCTTGTTTTAACCTCAGTTATAACGAGGGCAAATTATTCGTTATTGCGAATAATAAGAGCTTAATGAACTGGACTTTTTAGCTTAAATCAAGGAACGAACAGAGTTATTAATGTATTGAAAGACTGACTATTTTATTTCTAAAAATAATTATAACTTATTGTCTTATATGGGAAATATACTTTTAATTGAAGAGTCGATTTAAATCATCTGATTTATTTTTATCATCTTGAGTGCTTGAAAACCCATTTATTGCTCAAATAAATGGGTTGAATATTACTTATTGGCTCAAATAAACTCACTGTAGTTAAATTTTTAAGAAAAATTAGCAGCTTGCAATAATATTCTAACTAAGTTCTCTGGTTGAGAAATGAAAGGTTCATGACCACTATCTAATGTTTGGATATCATCTATATTGGCACGACTTGCCATCAGAAGTTGTAATTCTGATGAAACCGCATTATCACGGGTACAATGAATATAGGTTTTGGGTAATGTTATGAAACCTTCACTCAATGTAACAGGGGTTACGACTGGCGTAATGGGTTGAGGCCGAAATTTTGGTAAAAAATGTTGGACAATTTGTGGTGAACAGTCATTAAAAAATGTACTGACAATACTGTCGGATAATAGGCGAGAAGCAAGTCCTGCATCAACCAATTCCACTTTAGGCCCACTCCCTGAAAGAGCATGGCCTTCTTTTGCCAGAGTAGCTACAGATTCACTAGAGCGAGGTAAAAAGGCACATACATAAACGAGCTGATGAAACAGATTCGGTGCTGCGGATGCAGCAGCCGTAATAGCGGCACCGCCCATACTATGTCCGACAAGAATTAATGGGCCTAAGGGCATTGATTTCGCTTGTGAGATAATCGCTTGTACATAAGTATCTAGTGTTACATTGGATATTGGTGTTTGATCATCTCCACTACCAGGTAGATCAAAAGCACGTGCAAAAATGCCTTGAGTTGTTAATTGTTGGATCACCTCATCCCACACCCAAGCGCCTTGCCAAGCCCCATGAACGAAAAGAAAATTGGGTTTACTTTTTTGTTCTGACAAATGTTGAGCTTGGTCTTTATTTTGTTGCATGAGTTTTACCTTTTAACACTAAGATGAATTAGGGAATTGCTACGAGTGCGATTCGTGTCTAAGTCCGGTAATTTATGCCAATAAATTATCGAGTTTGTTATTGAGTGTTTGTAAAGTCGAACCTGTTGCAGGCAATTGATGTACCTTATCGCCATCAACAAACAACAAAGTTGGAAAAGAGGATACGCCTAGCGCTCGACTTTTTGCAAAATCAGCCAAAGCTTGCTTTTGCCCAGATCCATTTTTTAAATCCAGTAATACGGCATTTTTATCCAGTCCACCAGCAGTTGCAATATCCGTGATGGTGGTGTGGTCAGATAGACTCAAACCACGAATATAAAAAGCATGTTGTAGCTCATGTGCCCAATGTATGGCTTTGTCTGGGGCATGATCTCGAAGTACAGCGAATGCTATACCTGCATCTAATGAATTTAAAATCATTGAGCCATCATTTAACAAAGTATCATATTCTTCACCAAAAACTGCGCCAGTTAAACTGGTAATTCGCTTGTTTGCCTCAGGAATATGAGGATAGTTCGAGATAGGTTGAGCATGATCCCCAACAAAAAGTCCGCCCGAAATAGCAGTGAATGCAATACGGTGTCGATTGGCTGCCTCAAATGCTTGCAGTTGTTTAGAGAAACCCCAACACCATCCGCAATAGGCATCCATGACGTAGACAATAGATTGAGATGAGAGATTAAATGGGTTCATCGATACATCCTTTAGAAATGGGTTTTGATGAATGATTGACTCTATTTGTTAGAGGTATTCATTGAACATTCAAGAATTGTATTGATGACTAAAACAAAGATATACTCTTTAAAAGTTAAATCATTGTTTACTAAATCGAGCAAATCATGGATCGTTTGACGTCGATACGCGTTTTTGTAGAAACTGTTGATCGAGGTACCATTAGTGCAGCGGCAAATGCTTTAGATATGTCACGTGCGATGGCAACACGCTATTTAGAACATTTAGAAGAATGGTTAGGAGTTCGATTACTGCACCGAACCACAAGAAAACTTTCGTTGAGTGAAGCTGGTGAAAAATTCTTAAAAAATTTCAGAGAAATGTTGGTCTTGACTGAGGATATTGTACTTCAGGCGGCACAGGGTGGCGAAGTTCAAGGGAAGTTACGTGTTACTTCTACACCATCCTTTACACAGGCTCAGCTCATGACTGCAATAGTCGATTTCCAAGCGCATTATCCTAAAGTTGAAATTGAGATGATGATGCTTGATGGTACAGTCGATTTAGTTGAAGATCGTATTGATTTAGCAATTCGACTCAGTAATCGAATAGAAGAAGGTTTAATTGCACGGCATTTGGCAGTCTGTCATTCAGTGATATGTGCTTCACCAGCTTATCTTAAGCGTATGGGAAAACCCCAGACGCTACAAGACTTGACAACACATCATGCGATTATTCACAGTACAAGATATTCTTCTTTTGATTTGTGGTTAGGCGAACAGCTAACGACAGTCGCTGTATCGTCTAAGTTGACAGCCAATGAAACATCTATCGTGCTTGCAGGTGCTTTAGCAGGTGCGGGGATTGCCATGCTGCCAACTTATTATATTGGTAAAGAACTTGCCAATGGCGAGTTGGAAGTCCTTTTACCTCAATATCAATTAGAGCCTTTAAATATCCAAGCGATTTATTTATCACGTCGTCATCAGCCTTTAGCGCTACGTTTACTGATTGATTTTTTGGCCGAAAGATTTGGTGGTGATATTGCTCCTTGGGATATGAAACACTTGAATTAATAATTAATTTCAAATTTTTTCAATTTTGAGATCAATGTCGTCGGATTTATTCCCAATAGCTTAGCTGCACCATCTTCCCCAAAAATTTTTCCTTCACATTGCTGTACGGCAGTTGTGAGATTTTGCACTTCTAAATCTTTCAGTTGTTGTACGGTTAACACTTGATTTGCAAGTTGAGCCTGCTTTTCTTGTGCTGTAATGGCTTTGCTTTGGGGGTGTTCTTCAAGTAAATATTGGAACGATACCATGCCTTGTTTAGCAGTAATCATGGCTCGCTCAATCACATTTTGTAGCTCACGGATATTACCCGGCCAGTCATATTGCTGTAATTCCAAAATATGTTTTTGTGAAAATGGTAAGTATTGCACTTTTCGCTGTTCACTAATCAGCTTGGTAAAATGGCTGACCAATAACGGGATATCTTCTTTACGATCTCGTAATGCTGGAGAGTAAATTGGGAAAACATTCAGGCGGAAATACAAGTCTTCACGGAAATGTTTGAGCTTTACTTCTTCTTTTAAATTACGGTTAGTTGCGGCAATAATCCGAACATCGACATGACGGGTTTTTTCTTCACCAACACGTTCAAAGGTGCCTTCTTGCAACACCCTCAGTAATTTACTTTGCAGCTCCAGTGGAATTTCACCAATTTCATCTAAAAACAAAGTACCTTGGTCTGCTAGTTCAAAACGTCCAGCCCGATCACGTATCGCTCCAGTAAATGCTCCTTTGACATGCCCGAAAAATTCACTTTCAAAGAGTTCTGATGGAATCGCAGCACAATTAACTCGTATCAATGGGTATTGTTTACGGTGACTAGATTGGTGAATAGCGCGTGCGATTAACTCTTTACCTGTACCAGATTCACCATAAATCATTACATTGGCATCGGTAGGGGCAACTACTTTGATTTTTTCAATAATTTGTAAGATAGATGCGCTATTTCCGACAATTTCATGATATTGATTTTCTTGTAAAATTTCTTCTTGCAGATATTCATTTTGCTGCTCAAGGCGACTTTTTAACTCTTGTAATTCACCTAGTGCATGGGTGAGTTGTTTTTCAGTATTGAGGCGGTCACTGATATCCCTAAATACCACCACTGCACCAATAATTTCACTGTCACGAATAATAGGAGTGCTGGTAAATTCTACTGGAAAATAACTACCATCACGCCGCCAAAAAATTTCCTGTATTCCTTCATGTACCACTCCATCGTGAACCGCTGCATAAATTGGGCAGTCTTCAACAGGATAGTGTTCACCATTTTCATGAGTATGATGGTGAATTTTGTGAATATTTTTACCAAGTACATTCTCAGGTTGTAGCCCTAGCATTTTTGCACCAACAGGATTTATGAAAGTACATAAGCCTTGTTGATTGATACTGTAAATACCATCTCCTACGGAGCTAAGTAATAAATGTTTACCAGTATCGGAGTCGATAAAAAGTTCTTGCAGTGCTTGCCATTCCTTAATTCCAGCACGAATCATTTTGTCAGCATTTTTATTCAGTTGGCGTAGTTCAAGATCTTTGACATCAACCAATGACCAGATCAATAAAGTTTTATTTTTATAGGGAATGGAAACAGAACTGATATCCAGCTGAATTTTTTCACCATTTTTATCGAAGGCATACATTTCATTATTCCATGCAAATCCTTTATCTAATGTTTCTTCTGTAAATGCCATTAAGTGAGGAAGTTGACTGAAATGTCCGAAGATTGATGTAACAGTTTTTTGGATCAATTCATGACGTTCATAGCGCAGCAAACGTGTTGCACTGATATTGACATCGACAAACTGGTTTTGATGTGGGTCCAGTATCAGTAAAGCCTGTGAGGTATGTTCGAAGGCCAATGGTCGTATCGAATTCTCAGAAGTCACCCAGTCTGAAATAAAATCGCTATTGTTCATGCTATGAAATTTCATATTTTTTACTATGAAATTTCATATTACTACGAAAAATCATAATTATCTAGTGTTTTATTTTTAAGCAATAAAAACTTTTTATAAAAATTAATTTTTATATTTCAATACGTTAAAAATAAATTTCAAATAAAAACTAAACTTGGCACAGCTCTCGCAATAACTCTATCAAACCAAACACTGGTTGATTGCAAATAGCATTATACGAGGAGCTGCTATGCCAAAAGTTGATATTGAACAATACAAAGATGGTGATTTTCTTGTCGATTATGAAGAAAAGGTCTTTGAGGATGTAAAAGCGCAGCCGGGCGAAAAAGCTTTAGTGACTTTTCACACCATGGCTTTTGAAGGATCAATTGGTTTGGTCAATGTGCTGCAAGCTAAACGCTTATTACGCAAAGGTTTTGGAACCAAAATTTTGCTTTATGGACCAGGTGTGCAATTGGGGGTGCAACGTGGTTTCCCAACTCTCGGTGCGGAAGCTTTTCCGGGGCATTTGGCTGTGAATAATCAGTTAAAAGCTTTTATGGAAGAAGGTGGTGAAGTGTATGCCTGCCGTTTCGCATTGCAAGCTTTATATGGCCAAACTGAAAAAGCATTGATTGCTGGTATTCGCCCAATCAATCCTTTGGATGTGATGGATTTGAAATTGTTAATGCGCCGTGACAATGCGTTGATCATTGACACTTGGACTGTTTAAAAGCTTGAGAAGAAAGGGGAATAAGTCATGAGTCGAATCGTTAAAGCTGCCGCAGTGCAATGTAGTCCGGTGTTATATAGCCAAAAAGCCACGGTGCAAAAAGTCTGTGACATTATTTTGGAGTTAGGCAAACAAGGTGTGCAGTTTGCAGTTTTTCCTGAAACAGTAGTGCCTTATTACCCTTATTTTTCTTTTGTGCAACCGCCATTTGCAATGGGCAAAGAACATCTTAAATTGCTCAATGAATCGGTCGTCGTGCCATCAGAAGCGACTTTTGCCATTGGACAGGCTTGTCGAGACGCCAATATGGTGGTGTCAATTGGGATTAACGAACGTGTAGGCGGCACAATTTATAACGCACAGTTGTTGTTTGATGCGGATGGTTCGATTATTCAGCACCGTCGCAAAATCACGCCGACTTATCATGAACGCATGGTATGGGGACAAGGCGATGGTAGTGGTTTACGTGCTATTGATTCAGCTGTTGGACGCATTGGTTCATTGGCGTGTTGGGAGCATTATAACCCATTGGCGCGTTTTGCCTTGATGGCAGATGGTGAGCAAATTCATGCTGCCATGTTCCCCGGTTCATTGGTCGGTCAGGTGTTTGCCGATCAGATTAGTGCCACTATTCAACATCATGCCTTAGAGTCGGGTTGTTTTGTGGTCAATGCCACTGCGTGGTTACACCCTGAGCAACAGCAGCAAATTATGCAAGATACAGGTTGTGAGTTAGCTCCAATCTCGGGTGGTTGCTTTACTGCCATTGTTTCACCCGAAGGTAAATTTTTAGCACCGCCAATTACACAAGGCGAAGGCTATTGCATTGCTGATCTTGATTTTAGCTTGATTGATAAACGTAAACGCATGATGGATTCAGTTGGGCATTACAGCCGGCCAGAGTTGTTAAGTGTGTTGATTGACCGTCGTCCAACACAGGTGTTGCACGAACTGAAAGTTGAAACCTCAGATCAGGCACATCTAGAAAAACTTTCCAGATTTAACGAAGAACAGGTTTAAACCGTAGCAAGCCAATAGCGAAGATAGGGGGCGAGTATGTCTGCAATACAACTGTTGACCGATTTGCAATGTAACGGTCTGAAATGGGAAGGTGAGTTTGGTCTATCTCGTAAGGGCGGTGCAGGGCCAAGCGATCATAAGGCTTTGAGTCTCGATGGGCAGACCATGATGATTCCTATACTAAATTTGGCTGCGCAAGAGTCGCCTTATAGTGCCCAAGTAGAACCTGATTCGGATAAGGTCATTATTTTTAAGAACCGTATTCCTGTGGCGACTTTAACTGCGCCATCTCGCCCACGGTTTTACGATTTACAGACGGCTGAGGGTATTTCATACGAGCAAATTGCCACCTTGCACAGCCATGATGTGTTAGCCACCACGGTTTTACAGCATTGCATCCGTATGAACGATAAAAGCACCGCATGTCAGTTTTGCTCGATTGATCAATCGCTCAAAGGCGGGCGAACACTGATTCGAAAACGCCCTGAGCAGTTGGCAGAAGTAGCTAAAGCTGCGGTAGAACTTGATGGTGTGAAACAAATGGTGATTACCACAGGTACACCCAATACCCCTGATCGTGGTGCAGAAATTCTATATGACAGTGTGAAAGCCATTCGTACTGAAGTGGATTTGCCGATACAGGTGCAATGTGAACCACCTGATGATTTTGCATGGTTTCAAAAACTTAAAGATGTGGGGGCAGTATCTATTGGTATGCACCTTGAAGCGGTGAGTGATCGGGTACGTCATCAAATTATGCCGGGCAAAGCCGAAGTGTCCTTAGATACCTATTTTTCAGCTTTTAAAGCAGCAGTTGCAGTGTTTGGGCGTGGTCAGGTCAGCACCTACATTTTGGCAGGCTTGGGCGACACTGAACAAGAAATCATCGAGATGACTGGCAAACTGACTGAAATGGGTGTGTATCCCTTTGTGGTGCCTTTCGTGCCAATTGCGGGAACAGCGCTGGAGCATCATGCCAAACCTGATCAAGCCTTTATGCAATCGCTTTATCCAAAAATTGGACAGCAACTACGCCAACAGGGCTTGAACTCGGAAGATACCCAAGCCGGTTGTGCCAAGTGTGGGGCATGTTCCTCACTGAAAGCCTACGAGTAGGAGGTCATGATGGAACTTTCACGTTATCCATGGTTGCTTGAACTGAATGAAGAACTGAAACAGTTTGTGAGCGATGACATCATCATCAAAGTGGTCTCGGAAGATTGGGAACGTCGTCAATATTACCGACTCCGTGAAGCCACCTTTCGTGATGAACAAAAGATTTTAAAAGAAGATCGTGATGAATACGACTTCAATGCTTTAGGCATTGTCGCCATTGGAAATATGTTTGGAGAACATGATCGTGTGGTGGGCGCGGTACGTATTTTCCCCGATGGCAAAAATACATGGTGGGGTGGGCGCTTATGTGTCGAACCTTTGTATCGCCACCATCATGCTATTGGTAAAGCTTTGATTAATGCCGCCGTGACCACCGCGAAAAATTTAGGCTGTCAGACTTTTTTAGCCACCGTACAGCAGCAGAATGAACGCTATTTCCAAAAACTGTGCTGGGACAGTATGCGTGAGTTACAGGTGGCTAATATTCCACATGTCTTAATGCAGGCACAAATTAAACACTATCCGCTACAACACGTGTCTATGCAGGCCTATATGCAGAAAGAGGTGGGATGATGTCACTTAATCAACTGCTTGAATTTTTACGGCATACCCCCGCAATGCTCTCTAAACAGGCAATTGCCGAAAGCGTGTCTATGCCCAATGTCGAGGGTGTAAACACATTGCAAGCGCTGTATGCCTATCCCGGTGATGACACAGCAGCCGTTGCCTTACAAGATCAATATTTGTTGCATGCCTGTGAGGGAATGTTGCCGAGTTTTGTTGCCAATCATCCTTATTTTGCAGGCTGGTCGGCAGTTATGGCGAATGTCAGTGATATTGCTGCAATGGGCGGACAGGCATTGTCGGTAGTGAACAGCATTTGGCATCGTGACACGGAACAAGCGCAACTGTTAATGCAAGGTATGCAAGATGCCTGTGCTGCGTATGGTGTGGCGTTGGTGGGTGGGCATAGCAATATTGGCATGCAGTATCAACCGACATTGTCGGTGGCAATTCAGGGTACGGCACAAAAATTATTGTCGATTTTGCATGTCAAACCGCAACAGAAAATTTTGATTGCTCTCAATTTACATGGGCAATTTCACCCTAACACGGTGTATTGGAAATGCTTTGAACGTGTCTCAGGAGGTATTTTGCAGGCGCAATTGGCCGTGCTACCACAACTGGCGGAACAAGGTTTGGCCCACGCTGCACGTGATATTAGCAATGCAGGTATTTTGGGCAGTTTATTGATGCTACTCGAAGCCACTGGAAGTGGTGCAAACATTGATCTTGATCGTATTCCAAAACCAGATGGGGTGGATTGGCAAACATGGCTGCAAATTTTCCCCAGCTACGGCTTTTTACTGACTGCCGATGAAGATGAATGCCAAGACATGATTGAACTGTTTGAAAGTCAGGACATTTGCTGCGCCGTGATTGGCGAATGCAATGCCACTGGAAAAATTCAGATTTACCATCAAGCACACAGTGCCTGCTTTTGGGATTTTCAGCAACAACGCTTTACTGGCTTTGATTATGCCGACATTTTAAAAAAGTTAATGGCTCAGTCGAGTGCGATTGAGCTGATGAATCAGGAGGCCAAGTATGCCTAGTGTCAATTTTACCGTGAAATGGCCCAATGGTGAGCATGTGCAATATTACTCACCCTCCACCGTGATTTATGACTATCTGGTGGCGGGAGAAAGTTATCCCGCAGCACATTTTTTAAAGCAGGCTGAGAATGGTTTGAATGCTGCTTCGGAGAGAGTCAGAGCACGTTACGGTTTTGCTTGTAGCTCAGCAATGGATAGTTTAGCCACCATTAAACGGCAAGCTCAAATTTTTGCCGTACAAGCAGATGAACAAATCGAAATTACTGAAATGAGCAAAGAATAAGGGGAACAAAATGTTAACGTTAAATATTCAAGCACAGGAATTACAGTCGAATTATGATGTTGTGATTGTCGGTGGGGGACAGGCAGGATTATGTATTAGTCACTACCTCCAAAAAGCGGGTATTGATCATGTGGTTCTGGAAAAAGAATCAGAATTGACACATGCGTGGCGCCAAAAGCGATGGGATAATTTTACTCTTGTAACTCCAAATTGGCAGTGTTTACTTCCTGATCATCCTTATAATGGTAATGATCCCGATGGTTTTATGAAGAAAAATGAAATCGTTGAATATTTAGATAGTTTTATTGAAAAGCTGAATCCTCCAGCACTGTTAAATGTACAGGTGACACATGTTGCCAAAGTTGCACCCCAACAATTTGAAATTGAAACTAATTTAGGAAAAACTACGGCTAAGCAATTGGTAGTAGCAGCTGGTGGTTATCACACGCCGATTTATCCAAAACTCAGTGAGACTTTGCCTGAAAATGTGTTGGTGATACATTCGGAGCAATATTTTAATGTTGATCAACTTCCTGAAGGCAATGTATTGGTTGTTGGTTCGGGTCAGTCCGGTGCACAAATTGCTGAGGACATTCATTTGGCTGGTAAAAAGGTTTATCTTTCAACAGGAGATGCACCGCGATGTGCGCGTTTTTATCGTGGTAAAGATGTAGTGACATGGTTATTTGAAATGGGTTACTACGAAACTACGGTAAAAGATCATCGTTATAGCGAAGAAGTACGCAATAGTACTAATCATTATGTGACTGGGCGTGATGGCGGGCGTGACATTGACTTACGCAAATTTGCTTTAGAAGGGATGCAATTGCTTGGACGTTTTGAGGACTTTCAAAACGGGCAGTTGGTTTTCCGTCCTGATTTAAACCAAAATTTGAAAATGGCAGACGCAACTTATAACCGCATTAATGCCTCTATAGATGATTATATAGCAAAGAACAATATAACAACTGATGAGCCAGCATCGGTTTATCACCACCTTTGGATACCTGAGCAAGAAATTACCCATATTGATTTAGCTGCTGAAAATATTACCTCAATTATTTGGTGTATTGGTTTTAGACCAGATTATTCGTGGATAGACTTAGACATTTTCCAAAATAATGGTTATCCAATGCATGATCGTGGTATTACCGTTGACTCTGATGTGTGCTTTATTGGTTTACCATGGTTGAATACTTGGGGGTCTGGTCGTTTTATGGATGTAGGGAAAGATGCGAAATATATTGTTGATCATATTAAAAACAATACAAAATTTTTAAAGAAGAAGGATGTTGAACCATCCCTTGAAAATTGCCCTTAATTTATTAATTTTAAGAAAACTAGAATAAAAAAGCCTATATATGGGCTTTTTTATTCTTTTAAAACTATCTTTTTTAAAATTATGTGCTCTATAACAAAGCAAAATTTATGGAATTAAAAGCCTTCCGTATCTGGTTTTTTAATAATCATTTTGTCCGATATGCGGACATTGAAATCATTAATCGGTTTTTACTGAAATTTATCTATATCAAAAGTGCTCTAAAAAAAATAATTTATGGATCAGGATATGGAGAAAATGTGATGGAAAACTTAACTACACAAGTTGCAATTATTGGATCAGGCCCAGCAGGACTATTGCTTGGACAACTTTTATATAAAGCTGGTATTTCACACATTATTATTGAGCAACGTAGCGCAGATTATGTTGCAGCACGTATTCGAGCAGGAATATTAGAGCAAGTCTCGGTTGATTTGTTGCAACAGGCTGGAGTTGACGAAAATCTAAAAAAATTTGGAATACCTCATGAAGGAATTGAAATTCTAACTAATGGCTTGAAACATCGAGTAGATTTATCTGCTTTAACTCAAGGTAAACAAGTTACAGTATATGGTCAAACAGAAGTCACAAAAGACTTAATGCATGCCAGAGAAGCAGCAGATTTATGTACTTATTATGAGGCTCAAAATGTTCAAATTCATGATTTCGAGAAACAGCAACCGTATGTAACTTTTCAGAAGAATGGTCAGTCTTTTCGTTTGACTTGTGATTTTATTGCAGGGTGTGATGGTTATCATGGTGTGTGTCGAGCAAGCGTACCACAAGATAAAATTAAAACATTTGAAAAGGTTTATCCATTTGGCTGGTTAGGAGTACTAGCAGATGTACCACCTGTTTCAGATGAGTTGATTTATGTTCAGTCAGAACGCGGATTTGCTTTATGCAGTATGCGTTCAAAAACTCGTAGTCGTTATTATTTACAAGTTCCTGTGACAGACCATGTAGAAGAATGGTCTGATGAAAGGTTTTGGAATGAATTAAAAAGTCGCCTTGATGAAGAAAGTTGCAATAATTTAGTGATAGGTGCTTCTATTGAAAAAAGCATTGCACCTTTACGTAGTTTTGTTACTGAACCGATGAGATTTGGAAAACTATTTCTGGCAGGAGATGCGGCACATATCGTACCGCCTACAGGGGCAAAAGGTTTAAATCTAGCTGCATCTGATATTGCCTATTTATCGAGTGCTTTAATTGAGTTCTATCAAAGAAATTCGACACAAGGCATCGATGAGTATTCTGAAAAATGTTTGAAACGTGTTTGGAAAGCAGAGCGCTTTTCATGGTGGATGACACATTTACTGCATCGTTTTGAAACTGAAACTGAATTCGATCATAAAATTAAGCAGGCTGAACTGAACTATATTTTAGATTCTAATGCTGGGCTTACGACATTGGCCGAAAATTATGTAGGTTTACCTTATTAGGATAAAGCTATACCTAAATATGAAGAAATCATTGTAATACAAGAGCATAGTCGATCTTATTTCTTCCTAAAAAATAAGATTAGACGATATTAAACAATGAAGCAGATGGATTGCTTCTTTAAAAAGGGATATACCATGAGTTTAGCGCAGAGTTTTAACCAACAATTTATCAATGGACAATGGATTAAAGGTTCATCGAATAAAATTGTAACGAATACCAACCCTTATACTCATCAGCATATTGATGATATTCAAGGAGCAAGCCAACAAGATGTTGATGCAGCATATCAAGCTGCGCAATCAGCGTTTAAATCGTGGCAAAAAACCACTGTGAGTGAACGTCAAGCTCTGATTGAACGTATTATTGCAGTGATTACACAACATCGTGAATCTCTTGTAGATTGGTTAATAAATGAAGCTGGAAGTTCAAGACTCAAAGCGAATATTGAAGTAGATGCGGCACTTAAAATTTCTCAAGCATCTTTAAAATATGCGAATGCTGTAAATGAGGTAATTGATTTAAAACCTGCTCATGATGGACAAGTTAGTCAAGTATTCCATAAGGCTTTAGGTGTAATTACAGTTATAAGTCCTTGGAATTTCCCTTTCCATTTGAGCATGCGATCGGTGATTCCTGCAATTGCTTTGGGTAATACTATTGTTCTTAAACCAGCAAGTGATACGCCTGTGACAGGTGGGTTGATTATTGCCAAAATTTTTGAATTGGCAAATGCCCCTGCGGGTGTGTTGAATGTAATTGTCGGGGCAGGCAGTGAAATTGGCGACTATGTGGTTGAGCATGATACAAGCAAGTTTATTTCATTTACTGGTTCAACACAGATCGGCAAGCGAGTAGCTGAAAAAGCTATGTCTGCCAGACGGATTAAACGTGTTGGCTTAGAACTTGGAGGCAATGCGCCATTAGTAATTTTGGACGATGCTGATTTAGACCTTGCAGTGAATTTAACGGTAATGGGACGCTTTTTGCATCAAGGGCAAATTTGTATGAGTACCAATCGCGTCATCATTGATGAAAAGATTTATGATCAATACCTAGAAAAATTACGTCCTGCTTTGGCAAACATTAAAGTTGGTGATCCAGCCAATGAAGAGACTCTAGTTGGGCCAATTATTAACAATCAGCAAACTGACAATCTTCGCCGTATTATTCAGCAAGCACAAAATGAAGGCGCATCGTTATTCTTTGACGGTGGAATTGAGGGCAATTTGGTTGGACCTCATGTGTTTGTTAATGTCGAACCAGATTTTGCTGTGGCGAAAGAAGAAAGTTTTGGTCCAGTTCTGCCAATTTTAAAAGCACGTGATGAAGCTCATGCACTTGAACTTGCCAATGACACTGAATTTGGTTTATCGAGTGCGGTGTGTACTTCAAATCATGAACGTGGAGTGAAATTTGCATTGGGGATTGAAGCAGGTATGTCCCATATTAATGAGATTTCAGTTGCCGATCATCCTAACGCCCCATTTGGCGGTGAAAAGAACTCAGGTCTAGGCCGTTTCAATGATCAATGGATCGTTGAAGAATATACGACTACCCATTGGGTTACGGCGCAAAAATAAAACTTGGTATCTGATTAAGCTTAGATACATTTTGTTTTAGATGTTATTTCACTTGGAATCTATAGCATCCTATTTTTAGGGTGCTATTGGTTCAGACGAAAGGAAATGTGAATAAGACGCTTGTTTTTATAAAAATATAATCTGATACAGGATGTTGAGATATGACAAATTTTACTGAGATTACTGCAGCTGTGACCCAAAGCAAAGGTGCAGATTTTGAACTCAGGCAACTTCAGATTCGTGAACCCCAAGATGATGAGGTTTTGGTAAAAATCGTAGCAACAGGTATGTGTCATACCGATTTAATTGTTAGAGATCAATATTATCCTGTTCCTTTGCCAGCGGTATTAGGACATGAAGGGTCGGGAATTGTAGAAGCGATTGGTCCAAATGTGAAAGATTTAGCAATCGGTGATCATGTAGTTCTTAGTTATGGATATTGTGGGATTTGTGAGCAATGTGGCAGTGGGAATCCTGCATATTGTCAGGACTTTTTTGGTCGTAACTTTGGTGGCACTGATCCCGAAGGGAATTCTGCAATTTGTACACACGATCATCATAAAGTACATGACCATTTTTTTGGGCAATCTTCATTTGCAACCTATGCGATCAGCCGTGAAAATAATGCAGTAAAAGTCACTCAAGATGTGCCTTTAGAATTATTGGGTCCATTGGGATGTGGAATACAGACAGGCGCAGGTGCAGTCATAAATGCATTAGGTGTTAGACCTGCCAGCAGCTTTGTGACATGGGGTGCAGGTGCCGTTGGATTAAGTGCATTGCTTGCTGCAAAAGTATGTGGAGCAACTACGATCATTGCTGTCGATATTGTGGAGTCCCGTTTAACGCTTGCAAAAGAACTAGGGGCAACAC
>NZ_POYH01000098.1:17952-18926 GCF_002899995.1 Acinetobacter sp. AKBS16
TTAATAGTAAAGTTCAAGACCCCATTGAAGCAATTAAGGAAATTACGCAAGGTGGTGTTCAATTTGCACTAGAATCTACAGGCCGTCCTGAAATTGTAAAACAGGGGATTGATGCGCTTGGAATTCTTGGCAAAATTGCAATTGTTGGTGCACCACCATTAGGGGTAACGGCAGCTTTTGATGTAAATGATTTACTGATTGGAGGTAAATCAATCACGGGAGTTGTAGAAGGAAATAGTGTTGCTAAACGCTTTATTCCAGAACTGGTTGCGTTATATCAGCAGGGTAAATTTCCATTTGATAAACTGATCAAATTTTATGACTTCAAAGATATTAATCAAGCAGCAATCGATAGCCAACAAGGTATAACACTCAAACCAATTTTAAAGATTGGTTAAATTTCAAAGGCCATAGCATTTATTTGATATGGCCTTTTTAAATTCCTATGAACCATAATTAATTTAAATTTCTTACAATTGAATATCACTATTTGAATAGTGATCGAACCAGATTTTTCTAAAGATATTCTTAAAATCTATCAGATCTTTATTCGCCTATATTTCGATAGTATATCTAAGCGTACTTATGAATATAGATAGTATCTATAATTTATAATAATTATTATTCATTTGATCTATATTTTTATAGCTTCTAAGATTAATTCATAATATCGCAAGCAAGGAACTATAGTGAAAACAGTCCACCAATATACTTATGACATTTTAAGAAAAAACAATATTAAAGTCGTGTTTGGTAACCCTGGCTCAAATGAGCTTCCTTTCTTAAAAAATTTCCCTGCTGATTTTCAATATATTTTAGGTTTACATGAAGGTGCTGTAGTCGGGATGGCTGATGGTTATGCTCAGGCTACAGGTCAGCCAGCATTTGTTAATCTGCACTCAGCTGCCGGCACGGGAAATGCGATGGGAGCATTGAGTAACGCGTGGAATTCACATACTCCTTTAGTGATTACC
>NZ_POYH01000098.1:19002-23197 GCF_002899995.1 Acinetobacter sp. AKBS16
CTGGACAGCAAAACCGAGCGATGATGGGTGTAGAACCACTCCTAACCAATTTAGAAGCAACATTGTTACCGAAACCATTAGTGAAATGGAGCCACGAACCTGCTAGTGCGCATGAAGTGCCTCACGCTATTACGCGTGCCATTCATTTATCTAAAGCTGAAGCAGCCGGTCCTGTTTATGTTTCAATTCCTTACGATGATTGGGATGTGCAAGTAAATGAACAGAATGAACATTTATTAGAAAAAGATGTAATCAGCTCACAATGTCTATCTGCAAAAGATATAAATGCTATTGCAGAGCAGATCAATCAGGCTAAAAGGGTAGCTCTCGTATTTGGCACAGATGTCGACAGATTGAATGCTAATGACAGTGCAATTAAATTTGCGGAAACTTTAAATGTGCCTGTGTGGGTCGCTCCATCTTCTCCACGTTGTCCATTTCCAACTAATCACGCGTATTATCAAGGCATCTTACCTGCAAGTATTGATGGTATTGCAAAGATATTCGAACAATATGATCTCGTTTTAGTATTTGGTGCACCAGTATTCCGTTATCACCAATATGAACCAGGTAAGTATTTAGGCAATCAAACTAAGCTCATTGCATTAACTTGTGATGTACAAGAAGCAGCCCGAGCAGCTATGGGTGTTTGCTATGTCGGCGATTTAGAAGATAGCTTAATACGCTTATGCGATCAGGTTGAAACAAAAAAATCACAGGTTATTTCCCGTAAGAAAAATGAATTGGCTGCACCGAGTCAGGGAAATTACATTCAACCTGAACGATTATTTGATTTGATCAATTCATTGGTGCCAGATAATGTTATTTTTGCGAATGAATCGACCTCAACTAATGGAATATTGTGGGAACGTTTAAATATTACAGGACAGGGTAGCTACTTCTTTGCTGCTGCAGGTGGCCTTGGTTTTGCTATGCCTGCTGCAGTTGGCATCCAGTTGGCTCAGCCAGAACGACGAGTGGTTGGAATTATTGGTGATGGTTCCGCAAATTATAGTATTACGGCTTTATGGACAGCAGCACAATATAAAATTCCTGTCATTTTCCTAATTTTGAAAAATGGCACTTATGGTGCGTTACGTTGGTTTGCAGGTGTATTAAAAGCTGACAATGTACCAGGAATGGATGTTCCTGATATTGATTTTACCCAAATTGCTAAGGGATATGGCGTCGATGCGTATAGCGTTCGAAGCGATCAGGATTTTGTTGAGACATTCCAAAAAGCTTTGAATGCAGATCACCCAGTGTTAATCGAAGTAGTAACAGCTGATTGTAAATAAGTCAGTGAATTATGTGTAGGGAGTATCACAATGCAAAATAGGGATTGGATAAGAGAATTTCAGAGTATATTGAAATCACACCAAATCTTAACCGATGAAATTGCAAAGTCTCCCTACTTAAAAGGATTTAGAGTTGGGAAAGGTGAAGCAGTTGCTGTGTTGATTCCTGACACTTTATTGGAACTTTGGTACATATTAGAAAAATGCGTTAAACATGATCTGATTATGATCTTACAAGCTTCTAATACGGGAGTTACAGGTGGATCCACTCCTGACTCTAATGACTATGATCGTGATGTTGTGGTGGTAAGTACAAAAAAATTAAAAGGCTTGCAGTTGCTCGAAGACGCAACGCAAGTGCTTGCATTTCCAGGAACAACATTAACCGAACTTGAAAATGCTTTGAAACCATTCAACCGTGAGCCCCATTCAGTGATTGGTTCATCTTGTATTGGCGCATCTGTGATTGGCGGAATATGTAATAATTCGGGTGGATCTTTGATTCATCGAGGGCCAGCTTATACGGAAAAATCCTTGTTTGCTCAGATTGATGCCGAAGGAAATTTAAAATTAGTCAATCATTTAGGTATTGACTTAGGAGAAAGCCCTGAAGAAATTTTCATAAATTTAGAAAACCAAACTTATCTAACAAAAAAAAATGAAGGATGGCAGGGGCGAATTTGGGCAGAAAATTATGCTGAAAATTTAAGAGATACCACTTCGCCCACACCGACACGCTATAACGGGAATCCCGAATATTTACATGAAAGTTCTGGTTGTTCGGGCAAACTGGCCGTCTTTGCTGTACGTTTACCAACTTTTCAAGCTGCTGCTGAAACGACTACCTATTTGATTGGTAGCAATGATGAATTACAGTTGATTCAGTTGCGCAAATACTTACTAGAAAATTTATCCGAGCTCCCAAGTCAGGCTGAATATATCCATAAAAATGCTTTTGAACTAACGCAACACTATGCCAAACACATGTACAAAGCGATTGATGTCTTTGGTGCAGGAAAAATTCCTGAATTATTTGCACTTAAAGCGAAAGTCGATGGTTTTTTTAAACGTATACCTGTTTTACCCAATAATACGTTAGACCGTTTTATTCAGTTGTTTAACCGTCTGACTCCGTCATGGATTGAGCCACGATTGCAGCAGTTTCATCATCAATATGAACATCTGCTGATGCTGAAAATAGATATAAAAAAGAATGAAGAGATTCAGCAGCAATTACTAAAGTTCTTTTCAGGTCAATCAGAACAGTTTATCGAATGTAATAAAAAAGAAGAAAAAAATATATTCCTTATCCGTTTCGCTGTTGGTGGATGCATTATCTATTATGCAGATAGTCAAGGAATTGATCCGAATCAACGTTTGGTTTCCTTTGATGTTGCCTTTAGACGCAATGATGAGCAATGGTTAATCAACTTACCTCAGCATTTGCAAGATCAAGTGCAGATGGAAAGTTGTTGTGGACATTTTTTCTGTTTTGTTTGTCATCAAGATTATTTGCTCAAAGAAGGAGTAGATGCACACCAGTTCAAAGAGGAAGTATTGACCTATTTGGAGCAGCGCGGTGCAAAATATCCCGCAGAGCATAATGTTGGGCATCTTTATCAAGCATCACCTGACTATCAGGCACACCTCAAACAAATCGATCCGACCAATACTTTAAATCCGGGAATTGGTAAAACCAGTAAAAATAAGCACTGGCACTGAAAATTCAAAATAGTAGTTACTTACCATGAAAAGGAGAATATCTTGTCTCGAAAGCTGATCAATGTAGAAGATTATCGACTTCAGGCAAAGCGAACGTTGCCGAGGATTATTTTTGATTATCTTGAAGGTGGAGCCGAAGATGAAAAAGGTTTAAATCATAACCGTACTATATTTGATCAGTTTCGATTAAAACCTAAGCGACTCGTTGACATTAGTCAGCGCGATATTTCCTGTAAAATTTTCAATAAAAAATGGGATGCGCCTTTTGCAATTGCACCCACAGGACTGAATAGTTCACTTTGGCCGCATGCTGATAGCATACTTGCGAAAAGTGCAGCGAAAGCCAATATTCCTTTTATGCTGTCCACCGCTTCAAATATGTCTATTGAAGCAGTTGCTAAAAGCTGTGATGGAGAAAAATGGTTTCAGTTATATGTTGTACATCAAGAACTTGCTGTGAAAATGGTGCAAAGAGCTTTAAGTGCAGGTTATACAACTTTAATTATTACGCTGGATGTGGGGGTAAATGGCTATAGAGAACGTGATATTCGAAATGGATTTGCTATACCGTTAAAATTTTCACCGAGTTTGATTTTGGATGGAATGATGCATCCTGGTTGGTCGTTACGTTTTCTCTCGCAGGGCATGCCTAAATTAGCCAATTTTGAATCATCAGAAGCACATAGCTTAGAAGTACAAAATGCCTTACTCAAGAGGCAGATGGATACTACTTTTAATCTAGAAAGTTTGAAAAAAATACGTGATCTCTGGCCTCATACGTTATTGGTAAAAGGTGTTGTGCGTCAGGAAGATGCGTTAAAGGCAATAGAAGCGGGGGCTGATGGCGTGATCTTGTCAAATCATGGTGGACGCCAGTTAGACTGTAGTATTTCACCGATGGAGACTTTATATGAGGTTTCTCAAACCATTGAGCAGCCTGTTCTTATCGATAGTGGCTTTAGAAGAGGTTCTGATATCGTTAAAGCACTATGTCTAGGTGCGAATATGGTGTGTTTAGGGCGTGCAACATTATATGGATTGGCTGCAAATGGTGAGGCGGGGGTAGATGATGTGATCCAGCTACTTAAGCAAGATGTAGACCGAACATTGGCTCAAATTGGTTGTCCTAGCGTAAGTCAATTGAATAAAGAATATATTACCTAATATCAATTAAA
>NZ_POYH01000098.1:23274-27661 GCF_002899995.1 Acinetobacter sp. AKBS16
ATCATCTTAACTATATAAAGATGGGCTAGTTTGAATATGCTTGTTATTTGGTACTAATGTCGCTTTTGAATTCTATTTCTATACCAGTTTTAGAGCTGGTTTTTTTTAAGAAGAAAGTTATTGAGTCAAAACAAGACGGAAATTACTTTTATTAACTTAATATTAGATCGGAATCAACTCCACTAATAGAATTGATTCCACTAGAACAATGCCTTTTACTTATTTGTTTAAAGCCCTAAACGTCCACCTAAGTTATAAACAATTTGTAGTCCTACAACTGCACCATCTTTATTAGGTTTTGCAGTAGGGTTGTAAAAATTGCTCGGGTTAAAGATATATTGGATACTTGGTTCAACCGCTAAATAATTAGTAGCTTGCCAATGCATATTTAATTCAACACGAGATTCTCCACGTGAAGTACTCTGGTCAATGCCAGTAGCATCCAGTCTTTGTTGCGTTTGGAATTCAGCTTGTTTCTCGGATAATCGTAAATAGCTTGCTTTCAAATTTACCGAATCTTGAGGGCGTCCAAAGGGACCAATCCTAGAAATACCAGCTTCAATAAATTGTTGGAATGGCTGAAATTCGTCAGCATTCCAAGACCAAGCACCAAATACTTGCCATGCTTTATCTAGGTCTTTCGAGGTTGGATTATTATTATAAATGGTTTGATTAAAGCGAAAGAGAATACCTTTACTGTTATGTTCTTTCCCACTATCACTATCAACTTGTTTAGCACTATTAGAAAATACATTTAATTCATATTTGTGTGGTAAAGGATTTTGGGCGATTGTCTCTTGGTGACCGAAACCGAATAAGCTTGTTGCCTTACTTGATCCATCTAAGCCCCACTGCAAGCCGTTAGTTTTATTTGCATAATCTTGCGGGGTGGATTCAAATACACCACCATGAGTATAAAATCCATTATCCATTTTATACTTTGAATAAGCTCCCCAACTACCATAAGGGTATGGAAGAATACCGGTTGTATACATAAATAGTGGGTCATTACATGCAATCATAGCGCCACAACTGGAGATATAGAAATATCGTTGAGCGTTGGTTCGACCCAAGGTGATTTGTAAGTGGTCATCTAACAGCATTTGATTGTACGCAAATAAGGAAAGGTATCCTGTAGAATCAATATCATTATGTAGTGTTGCACCAGCAAATGCGCTTCCTGCTGCACCTTGCCATTTGGTTGATGATTGCAAACCTGTGTTATGGAGCCAAGGGAAGAAAGTGTATTCAAATTGCAGAGTACCAGCATCGTTACCCATTAATTTCCCCAAATTGACGTCGGCACCGGTAAATATTGCTCCAGCATTAGCAAAAGAATGTGGACGTGGACCTGTATCAAGATTTCCAACTGTTTGATTAGTAATTACAACATGAGGTTTAAATACTTCATCATCTGCATTGGCATTATTAATGCCTGCTGATAAAAAACCACCTGCGAACAATAAAACAATACTTAAATAACGATGTGAAAATAAATTGTCCGTAACATAATTAACTGTTTTCATAATTTTTCCCTGAAGAAGATTACAGCGTGAAAAGCTCTGGGTTTAGTAAATAAACTCAATGAGCAATTTCAGGAATTGGACTAGGACCCCAAATAGATTCTAGGGTTTTAGCGATAGAGAGAATTTCTGCATCCTTGCCGGGCATTCCGTCAATTTCCATGCCGACAGGAAGTTGGGTTTTTGGTCCTAACCCTACAGGGATACTGATCCCTGGCATGCTGACATTGCTGCTTGGATCAGTATTGCGAATGATTCTAAGAAAATGTTCAGGTGTTCCTACTTCAGGACCTGTTTTAATTGCAACTTCTGGAACTGTCGGGAACAGTAATCCATCAATTTTATTTTCTTCGAAGGTAGTCTTATAAAGTTTGGCCAGTTTAGGCAGTCCATCCTTGATTGCCTTTTTATAAACGGGTTCTGCGGAAGTCATCTTCCCATCTTTGCCTGGAATCTTCACAGGCATTACCATGTCATGAAAAATACCTTGAACATCAGGACTAGAAATTTGAGTTACCATTTGATCAAGGGTAATTCCAGTCTTTTGTTCTTTCAGATAATTCTTAAGGGCTTTTTTTGCTTCTACGATAGCAACAGGGGTTGCTACTGTTGCTACTAAACTTTGAATTTCAGGCATTTTAACTGGTACAACTTCAACGCCAGAAGCTTTCAGTGCTTCAATTGCATCATTTGCTTTAATACGGACATCATCATCTAGATTTGCCCAAAAAAAGTCGGGTAGCCCTAGTCTGATTTTAGAGGCAGGTTTAGCGGGTAATGGTGATTTTCCGCTCATAATTGAATCAAGCAGAATTACATCACTAACGGTGTTAGCCATGGGGCCAGCAGTGTCACGTGTCGTTGAAATAGGAGTAATTCCATGTCCACTATAACGACCTACCGTTGGTCTAAATCCAACGCATCCATTGAGTGCACAAGGTTCACGAGTTGAACCGCCTGTGTCAGTACCAACTGCGATTGGTACCATACGTGCACCTAATGCTGCAGCATTACCTGAAGATGACCCACCAGCGATACGGCTTTGATCAAACGCATTTCTTACACCGATAACACCAGAAATATGATAAGCCGTATTGTAACCAGTCGCACCAAAAGCTAATTCATGCATATTGGTTTTGCCGATGACAATTGCCCCAGCTTTCAATAATTGATTAATGATAGGAGCATTGTGTGTTGGCTTAAAGTTGCGTAATGCTGGGGTGCCTGCAGTATTAGGGAAACCAACGACCTGAATATTGTCTTTAATTGCAACTGGCACACCTTCTAATGGGCGGCACGTACCGCCATTAGCAAGTCGAGCATCAATTTTTTTTGCTTCATTCACTGCATATTGTTTATCTATTGTGATAAAAGCATTCAGTTGAGGTCTGTCTTCGATTCGTTTACCCCAATATTTCACAACCTCTTCGCTAGAAATCTTTTTATTACAAATAGCTTGAGCAGTTTGCTCTGCACTCAATGTATAAAGAGGAGGTAGTGTTTCAGCTCTTGATATATTTGATACTGTTGATGTAATTGCAAATGTCAAAAGTGGTATCATTTTAGACATTTTGAGTCCCTCAGATTAATGCGACACCGCCGTGGTATCGTTATCTGATTTACCCATAAAAATGATTTTCAACACATCCTCAAAAATGATGAGTTTAACAACGCATCAAACCACGAATTGCTAAATCAGTTCTATTACTAGCTCCAGTTTTATGCATTGCATTCTTTAAATGTGTGCGTACGGTGGTGAACTCAATTCCCATCAATCGTGCGATTTCTTTATCACTACAACCTTTTGCGACATGTTCTACTACTGAAATTTCACGTTGTGTCAGTTTAGTAGGCCTTGGTGAAATAGCCGATAACGATTCTTCAAAATAAGGAGTTAATGCATTAATAAGCATCAAATCTTTTATATCAAAAGGTGGTTGGTCAGCACTCCGCCAAATTCTTAAGTCACCAATATCATGATTCTGACTAACAAAGAAAACATTCATACCATGGTGCATGCCACATGGTTTAAGAAACTCATTATAATGTTCGCTAACTTCAAGTATTTTTCTATCAATGAGATTATCAACACAAGCGGCTTTACGGTGTTCTCTCATTTTCCGTGTGACAAAGTCACTAATATATAAATGACTTTCATATTCTTGAATCATTTTAGAGTCAATATTAATTGAAATACCTTTGGTAGACCTTGCTTGATGGCAGTCATAGATATGAGATGCCCCAAAATCTGATTTGAGTAATTTGGTAATATCAATGAGTATTTGTTGTCGCATATTTTCATGACTACTTTCTGATTTTCGTAGGCGCCATATGATTTCAGAAAATAGATCTAATTCTTTATTTGTTATTTCCAATTTGCTAGACATTAAAAGAACTCCCTTCTATCGTGGAACAAAAAATGCCTATTTAATTCAAGCATTTTTCATACCAATATCTAGATATTGATAACTTTTTATTACTCGTGTCCTTTATGTTTACTATTTTTAGATAGATTTATACAAACAAAGTAGTAAAGAGTTTTATTGCCAAATTTAACGGAAGATAGCTGTATTTTAAATTTAGATTATCTCTGTCAATCCTTCGCAAAAATAATCTAAATTTAGGGGGCATCTGAAAAAGCAGTAAAGAATTTAACTCTTCACTGCCTGTTGTATTGCGGAAGATTTGCGATGTTTAAACAAAGCAATTGAAATAGCGCCAATAATGCCAGGAATAGAAAAGACCATAAAATTCTGTTCAAATGGCAGATTGACAGCTAAGAGAAAACCACCAAACAACGGACCTGAAATGGCACCAAAACGTCCCATGGCTGCTGCAAAACTCACACCTGTTGAACGCATATT
>NZ_POYH01000098.1:27776-34822 GCF_002899995.1 Acinetobacter sp. AKBS16
AGTCTGCTGCCAAGGCATGTATGACTGCCATTGTGCCTACAGTCGCACCACCAGCAATAATAAGAAGAAGTGTTAAGAGGATTGCTGGTGGATGAAATCCTAGACAACTAATGGAAATAATAGAAAGCAAATATCCTAAAATCAGCGCTTTTTTAGTCCCAATTTTATCTGCAATAATGCCAAAGATAAGAGTTCCTAAAATAGCGCCAATATTTAAAGTTACTAGAAAAGAAATACTCGAACCTAAAGAATAGCCTCCGACATTCATTAATTTTGGCAGCCATGTATTAAGGCCGTATACCATTAACATGACCATGGCGAAACCGCACCAGATTAATAATGTTCCTAAACCTTTTCCTTCTGTGAACAGACCAATTACAGGGATCTTTTGTGAAGGGGGAGTTAAATCAACTACATATTGCATTTCTGGTTGATGTTGATGCAGTGGATTGAATTTTTCTAACGTTTTGACAACATCAGCTTGACGATTTTTATGTATTAAATAGCTAATCGATTCAGGAAATGTTTTATATATAAACGGAATAACAAAAATGAATAAGCCTGCTACCCAAAATGTAATTTGCCATCCAAAACGTGGGATAAAAAATAAGCCAGATATACCCGAAAGTATTGCACCTACACCGTAAAATGAAAGCATTAAGGTAATTAGACGATTACGATGGGTATTGGGTGACATTTCTTTGATGATGGTAACTAAATTAGGTACGGCACCGCCCAAACCTATTCCAGTGAATAAACGACATATAAAGAAAGTCTGAGTATTGTGTGCAAATCCATTCAGTGCTACGGCAATGCTAGCTAAAATAACACAACATATAATGATGTTTTTACGACCAAACTTATCTGCGGCCATTCCTAATGTTACGGCACCAATCATCATACCCATTAATGACGCTGCACCAAGCAGACCTGCTGTTTGAGGCGATAAGGCCCACTCTGTCATTAAATGAGGTAAGACAGAACCATAAATAACGAGGTCATATCCATCAAATAACATAATGATAGAGCACCAAAATACGAGTAGTTTATGGTGTTTATTTAGAGTAGTTCGGTCAATGAGACCTATTGCATTTACCTTTTGCATAGATTCCTTCCTTAATTAAATTTCCATTTAAAATTAATGTTTTATATAGCTTTCCTGCTATTTAATAAATTAAATATATTCGGTTTAATATGAGTTTATTGATATAGTAATTATTGATCAAATGAATAAAACATATTATTGTATATTAGCTATGTCTATAATGGTGTGTAAAATACAGTTTGAAAAATATTAAATTAATAGAATTCAGTAGTTTATGTTTTTGAAAATGTAGATCAAAGTTGTTTAAGATCATAGGGAATTATATAGAGGCAAGTCTGATGACTTGATTTTAGTGATAATTTAATGATTGTTAGTTAAATCCAAATTTTATATTTCGAAGTATTCATTATGATTGATCTGAATTTGGTTAAAATCTTTATTACGATTTATGATACACGTAGCGTAAGTGTTGCTGCGGAGCGTTTAAATATTACCCAACCTTCTGTAAGCCATAATCTGGCTCGCCTAAGACACATTTTCAAAGACCAACTGTTTAACAGAACTAAAGAAGGGATGATCCCCACAGCATATTCTGTTCAATTATATGAATCTTTAAATCAACCTTTAATAGATATAGAAAATACCATTAGTGAAGTGACCAATTTTGATATCACAAATAGTGAACGGTGTTTTAAAATTGCATTAACCGATATTGGTGGACTTTATTTTTTACCTAAAATTTATGAAAAATTAGATAAAATTGCCCCTAATATTTCATTGGAAGTCGTGAGTATGGACATGAATAAGCTCACTGACTGGCTAATTACAGGTAAGATTGATGCTGCAATTTGTAATAAAAATTTAGAAGATCGAAATATTAATACGCTAAAGCTTTTTCAAGAAAAGTATGTTTGTTTGGTTAGTAACAATATTAAACTAGAGAACAATGAATTAACTTTACAGCAATTCTTAAAGGAAAATCATGCAATTGTTTCAGCCTCAACTGGACATAATCTAGTTGAAAATTATTTGAATAAAAAAGGATTACGTCGAAAAATTAAGCTAAGAGTACCTCAGTTTAGTATCCTCAATGAGCTTATTGAAAAGCATAATTTAATTGTAACAGTACCAGAGAGAATCAGTCTCTTTTTTGAGTCAAATAAAAATATCAACATTTATGATGTGCCATTTGAATTACCAGAATTTGATATCACTTTACATTGGTATAAAAAATCAAGTGATATTGCAGCACAAAAATGGTTTATAAAATTTTTACAGGACACTTTAAGAAATATATAAATTAATATTGCATATTTTATTATAATTTGGATATAGATGATATTTCTTCGTTAAATAAGAGTGCAGCAGAACTCAACATTCAAAGTTGAGCTGAACTTAATAGTCGAGTGATGACTAAAGAAGTGAAGATATTTAATCTATTAAATCAGGGAGCAGTGTCAAGTTCAGCTAAGTTTCAGTGTCGCGTTTACTTTTAATATTAATGAGCTTGAGAATCATGAGCGTAGTGTATGATGAGTAGGGATTATCAATTAAATTCAGGACCAATTAAGAGCATAAAGTCTAAGTAGGGACAGGCTGTAAATGTATAAGCAGAATATAGTAGTCTCAATTTTAAAATGAGAGATAAAGAAAATTTAAATATATTTTGGAGCTTTATGTTAATTGAAAAATATAATATTTTCAGCAGACTATCAAGCTGAATTTTGTCAGAGAATAATTTAAAGAGGTTCAGAACGAACGGTAATGGTTTTTGAAGAAAATAGATTTGAATAACATTTCACTGTGAATATATTTAATAATTAAAAGAGAGTAAATACTCTCTTATTATTTTAACTTATATTAATCAGCTCTAATCCAAGTTTGACTTCGTCCCAAAAGTGAAATACCTATATAGCCACGAAGTATTATTTTTTTACCGTTTGAGCTCATTGTAATTTTACCTTTATATATATTTCCAGAGGCAGGATCAAGGATTTGGCCGTTAATATATTCATTTTTAACTTTGGGATTTATAATAAAATTAGATAATATATTTAATCCAATCATGGGTTTATTGTTTAAATCACCTTTGCAATTAACACACTTATCAAATTTTGGTGAACTCCCATTTGGTAAATTATAAATTTTTTCAATTTTTCCAGAATAGCTATTATCACTATTTTTATTAATATTAACAACTGCCCTAGGAGTTCCTGTTTTATCGTCAATAGTTTTCCATTTACCAACGATGTCACTAGCCCAAGTATTAGAAATACAAATTAAAAATAAAAAAAACAATATTAGAAAATTATTTCTAAACTTTGTTGATCTATTTATTAAAGTTTCCTGGGCTTTAATTAATGTCTCAAATGGTGATGATTTCTTGAGAAGAATTTCATTTTTGAACATATTAGGCTTAATATTTATAATATTCATTTATAGTGTTCCTTAAAACTTATAACCTATTTTTAGACCATAAGCCCATGCTGTGTTATTACTAAAATAAGCATCTGAGTTATTTGTGCCAAAGTCAGCAGCAGACTGAGCTCTAGCATCTCCTAACCAAAAATGTTTTACACCTAAGGCAATATCGTAATTGGGTTGAGGGCTAAATTTAAAACCAACACCGACATTCCAGTAACCTTTTGTTGGCCCTAATGTTGTAATCGGATCACCAGCACCACTATCCCAACCTACAGACAAGCTTCCTCCCCAATGATCGTTTAACTTACGTCCCAATCCAACGTTTGCTGAAATCTGATCTTCATAATAAGTAACTAAATCTATTCCTTTACCCATCACTTGTTGTGTTGTTTTGTATAATTTGGGAGGAGAGATTTTATTCTTTGACCATTCCACCCAACGTACATTTGCAAATGCAACAGTATCAGCCATGATTCCTGATTGCAGGTCTAAATTAATGCTTTGAGGTGTAGTTACAGTTGAAGGTGATACGTCAGTACCAAAGTCGGTGACACCATATACTGGATGTCTCAGTGCTAGTGATTCCGTCATTTTTACATCATGATCGATTTCGGAACGATAGGTTAGTGATGTTTTTAATGCAATTTCAGGAATTGAGTAAGCGAAGCCTGCTAACCAACCTGTACCCAATTTCTCAGAAGTTGTCATGTCATATTTTAACCACATATATCCTGCACCACGGACATGAGTTTCACCTTTTACAGTTTGTAAGACTGGGCCTGCATAGAAATTCCAATTTTCATTTGGTTGATAGCCGACAATTGTGCTTAAGTTTTGTGTGGTCACTTTAGCACCAGTACTTGCATCACCTTCAGTATAGGCTGGTAATTTTTGTATGGGATAAAGTGAGTCTGAACCAAAAGGGTGATCGTATAAAAAACCAATTGAGAAATGATCTGTAAGCTGTAACTTGAGAGCCGCAGATGGTGCAATATAGTGATTGGCAATATTACCTGTATCCATATTTGCAGCTGCGCTTAATCCACCTTTATTAAAATCAGCGTCAATTTTTCCAGATACATTTGGATCAAGCACATTTATTCCTGCTTCAAAATAATGATTAGGTTGCAAGAATGCTGCAACACTTTGGGTCGTGCGTTCCATTCCAGCCCCTAAAGTTAAGCTAAATGGGAAAATGGTTAAACTAGTACCGATAAAAATACTTTTGTTCATCTTAATTCCTTAAATTCCATTTTAATTAAGCCTTATTCCTAAAGACTTAGAATGAAGTCTAAGTTATTACAAAATAAAAAAATGGTTGAATAGTCTCAATTGAATAGTTAAATAGTCTCATTATGTTTGTTTTGCCATTGTTTAGGTGTCATACCAAAGCATTGCTTAAAAGATTTAATAAAGTTGGAAGGGTGGCTAAAACCTAGATAATAAGCAAGTGAGCTAATTGACCCTCTATTTTGTATAAGATATTTACTTGCAAAATCCATACGTACGTATTGTATAAGATCTTCGTAATTGGTTTCATGTTCTTGTAATTTTCTAAAAAAAGTACTTCGTGAAATATATAAAAGCTTAACAAAATCTTTTGTATTTAGTGGTTTGTTGATGTGACTGTAAATAAGACCAAGTACCTGAAATATCCAATTTTTTTTTATACTATTAAACACCTTGAAATCATACTCAGCTTGCTTTATTAATTGGTAAAATTCAGATTCTTTTTTATTTATAAGTGATTTTTTTTCAAGATTTATTATTGGGATAATAAGTCGAGTCTCGGGTTTGTTCCAGTCGATTGAACATCGTAAAAAGTTTAATTTCCGAGAGTACACAGGTGTTGGAAATTCAAATTCTAGCTGTAATCCTTTAATATCGTATAAATTAGTTAATAATCGAATTATTAGAATACTAAGGACTTCTTGGCTATATTGATTGAATTGATATGTATCACCAAGAGGAATCATTTTACGGTAGTGGATGATAATTAGTTGATCTTGTTGCTCAACCTTAAACCAAATTGTAGGGTCAATTAAAAGACTATATCTCTCTAAGATATGAAGGGCATCAGAAAGTGTTGGGCTATATTCTAATAATTTCCCAATTATACCTAAATGGTGTAGTTGTATATATTTACCTACTTTTATTGATAGTTCATCTGAAGATAATGCTGTTATACAATTTAATGTTAAAGTATTTAACTCTGCATATGTTAGTTTAAAATACTTATTGCGTAAATCATCTAGTGAAAGATCTAAATTTGAAAAAATATCTTCATAAGAAATATGCTCTTGTAAGCAAAGTTCCACAATTGTAAGAGGAATATACGTTGGCAAAAAAGATTCATAAAATTTAAATTGCATGGTTTTCTTCCTTTTTACTAAATTTTACTTAGCACTTAAAATACTTACACAATCCTTCTTGAATTTTAAGTGTTTGATTAAAAATAACTTATTAATTAGGGGTGGAATAATTTTATCTTTTTTGTGGTATCGGGCATACTTGGTTTAATTTAAACGTATCTTATATACCATTCCAAATTCTTAATTCCACCTTCTAATTTTGCAGGCAATTAGTCTCTTGTGTATATGAGTTAACCTGAATATTGGATACAATGTAACCGTTATGTATGAAAAGTACAAGCCTTGTATAAGTCTTGGTATTAAATTGACTTGTATTTAGTTTGATAAAATATCGCCATGACTATGTTGGGTTGTAAGATTTGACATATAAAGTAAATAAAATTTTATATTATATAATTGATTAATAAAGTATTTATTCCTGTTTCTAAGTAAATTTCATTTTTTTAATTATTAATTCTTTATTTTAGAAAGTCTGATTATTTTTCATTCTTTTATTGACATTAAATATTTATGGATACATAGTATCCATAAATATTGTGAGTATATATCATGAACAATTGGGCTAAACCGCAAAAAGACTCAAGGTTTGTAGTAG
Organism: Acinetobacter sp. AKBS16; assembly: GCF_002899995.1. Classification (NCBI taxonomy): domain Bacteria; kingdom Pseudomonadati; phylum Pseudomonadota; class Gammaproteobacteria; order Moraxellales; family Moraxellaceae; genus Acinetobacter; species Acinetobacter sp. AKBS16. The sequence goes on from NZ_POYH01000098.1 coordinate 34,213, forward strand.
TTGATGGTTTGCGAATTCATTACAAGCTAAAAGGTAAAGGCTCTGTAATCTTAATGCTTCATGGGAGTGGATCTTCTTTACAAGGAGTTGAAGAAGTTGCATTACTTTTGTCAAAGTCTTTTACAGTGATTTGGCTTGATCTTCCTGGGTTTGGGTTAACAGGACCACGTCCCGATCATGATTATCGTATTGAGACATATGTTTCAACCATAGCAAGATTTATGGAGGTATTGAAATTTAGTAAATATAGTTTAGTGGGAAATTCGCTAGGCGGAAATATTACGTGGAATCTGGCATTGAAACATCAATATAAACTTAATGGAATTGTGTTGATCAATGCGACAGGTTATCCAGAAAAGAACATTCCTTCAGGGCTTCGTTTGGCACGCAATCCTTTTTTTAGACCTTTATTACGATTGTGGCTACCGCGTATTGCAACTGAGCGTAATCTTAAATCGATAGTTGGTTCTACTTCTACAATTGTGAATAAGGCGATGGTTGACAGAGTGCATGGTTTGATGTCGTTGCCTGGTAACCGTTCTGCTTTTATTGACCTTATGAATACTGATCAAAAAGATTGTAGTGTTGAAATTCGTGAAATTACAGTGCC
>NZ_POYH01000098.1:34896-38531 GCF_002899995.1 Acinetobacter sp. AKBS16
CTTGTATTAAGAAGTAAATCTATTAATGGTCAAAATTTTTCAAAAGATATTTCCGGTAGTCGGGAATTAGTACATACGCATGCAGGGCATTTACTGCCTGAGGAGGACCCGGCATGGGTTGCTGATTCTATTGAAAAATTTCTGAATAATTTAAAAAAATAACGAGAGGCAGAAAATAAATCATGAAGTACTTTGTCTTAAAAAGCGAAAATCATCGCCTGAATGAAAAGATGCGAACTGCTCTGCGTGGAAATTATATTGAACTATCTGATGGTGTGACTCATTACGAGCTCTTAGGTCCGGAGAATGGACAGCTTATTGTGTTTGTTGGTGGTCTTACAGTGCCTTTATTTTATTGGGATAAAATTATTTCGATTTTACATATAGCTGGATTTCGTACGTTAACGTATAGCTCTTACGGGCGGGGGTATTCAGATCGGATTCGTAACACTAGTTACGATGATACTTTATTTATACGACAGATAAGTGAATTGATAAAAGCCCTTGCCTTAGCTGATGGCTTTCACATTGTGGGTGCCTCTATGGGTGCTCTAGTTGCTATGGGGTACGTAAACCAAAATGCTGATGCTATTTCATCATTAACAGTAGCTGGGCCTGCTGGACTTGCTAAAAAACCGATTGCATTACGATTGTTGCAATCTAGTAATTTACTTGCCGGAGTAATTGCTAAGAATTTTGGGAGTAAGTGGCTTTCACTACATGAGAGTAACGACTTAGGGGATCAAACCCATGCTGCAGTTCTCTCAAATATGTTACTTGACGCATATCGGTTTGAAGGTTCTCTCCATGCAGTTTTCGATACTGTACAGCACTTTGGACTATTTAATCGGGCTGCTCTATATCAACGTATGTCTGAATTAAAAATACCTACTATGTTGATTTGGGGAAAAGAGGATCGAGTAACTCCAATTGACAGCCTAGAGAATGCTTGTCTTCTTCTACAACCAAAGCAGTGTCATGTACTTGACTGTGGCCATATGGTGCCTTTTGAACGCTCGAATGAAGTTGCAAGATTTATCCAATTGTTTGTAAATAATTTATAGTATTAGGAATATATCATGAGTGAAAAAGCTAAAGAGCATCTAATTGATGTGCTCATCGTTGGTGCGGGTCCAGCTGGTATGGCACTTGCAATAGATTTAAAGCGCCGTGGGCTTAACATCCGTGTTGTAGATAAAGCTTCAGCCAGCTTTGATGGATCAAGAGCAAAAGGCATTCAGCCGAGAACGTTGGAGATTTTTCAGGATCTAGGTTTAGTGAATGAGGTACTTCAAGCAGGCAATGCATATCCGCTTCTTGGTGTTCACCTTGGCCCATTCACAATTCCTTGGCGAATGATGTCCAATCGATCACGTTCATCGGATGTACCTTTTCCAAACACATTATTGATCCCGCAGTTCAGCACAGATGCTGTATTACATACACGATTTAAGTCGTTAAATGGCGTGGTTGAGTTTGGTAAACAATTCGTTTCTCTAAGCCAGACAGATGATTACGTAACTGCTGAAATTAAGAGAGAGGATGGGGCAGTAGAAGAAATTACTGCACGTTATATGGTGGGTGCAGATGGTGGTTCTAGCAAAGTACGTCAGCAGTTAGGTATTAAGTTTACTGGATCAACTGTTGAAGAGGATCGAATTATCATTGTTGATGGTGTGACAACGGGTTTATCTCGTAACCGATGGCATATTTGGCCTGGGAAAAGTGGGCAATTTATTGCTGCATGCCCACTACCAAATAGTGATTTATTCCAATGGATGATACGTTTAGCACCTGAAGAGCATCCTGAACTTGAATTAGATGCTATTAATGCACGTATTCAAAAGCGGATAGGTAATTTGAAAGTCGTACTACATCACGTGCAATGGAAGTCGGTTTTTAGACCTAATATTCGGATGGCAGAAAAATATCGAAGTGGTCGAGTCTTTCTTGTAGGTGATGCAGGGCATGTGCATACCCCAGCTGGTGCACAAGGACTGAATACAGGTATTCAAGATTCGTACAATCTAGGTTGGAAAATTGCTCAGGTGTTGGCAGGTACAGATAATAGCCTACTTGATAGTTATGAAGCAGAGCGTTGGCCTATAGCAGCATCTGTACTGGCATTATCAACCAAAAAATATGATGGCATTGCTAAGCTTGATCCTTCCAGTATTAAACGTGGTAAAGATGAGTCACAACTATCATTAACATATCGTAATGGCCCACTTGCTTTAAATGATCGCACTTTTAATTCAAAAATACATGCTGGGGATCGTGCTCCAGATGCGGACCTTACTGCTGTACATGGTGGACAAATCCGTTTATTTGATACTTTTCAGGGCCCACATTTCACGCTTATTGGTTTTGGTGAAAAAACTGCTCAAATAGTCAAAGATTTTGCATGGCCTTCTCAAGGGGCTAATTTAAAACGCTTACTTATAAATGTCGATGATTCACATAGTGCTGATTATGTATTGAAAGATACAAAGCGAACATTTAGTAGAGCATATGGTGTATCTGCAGATACTGTAATGTTAATTCGACCTGATGGTTATATTGGCTATATAGCAACCTCGAATATGCAAGATAACTTAAAAGCTTATATTAAGAAAATAGCACCCTAAATAGCGGGTTGCTCATCATTTAGAGTAAAGCAAATGAATCGAATATTATTACGCGGCTCAACGGTTATTACCATGGCGCAAGATAGACCAGACTTTGAACGTATTGATATTTTGGTAGAAAATGGACGCATCACGAGAATGGAACCTATGTTAGAGATTCCTGACGTTGAGGTGTTTGATTTTACTGGACGAATACTTATACCAGGTCTTGTTAATGCACACTTACATAGTTGGCAGGCGGCATTAAGATCTGTAGGAGCTGATTGGACATTATTAGAATATCTTGCACAAGCACATGCTGGATTGGCACAGCACTACACACCAGAGGATATGCGAATCGCTGCACGTGCTTGTGCCTTAAATCAAATTAACTGTGGAACAACTACATTAGGCGATTGGTGCCATAATGTGCAAACAAAAGAACATGCCGATAGTACGATTCAAGGATTGATTGAGTCAGGGATTCGTGGTGTTTTTTTACATGGTATGCCGCATAAATTTAGACAATCTGAACATCCAATGCAGGAAGTTGATCGATTATTGCGAGGCCCAATAGCAGCTCATGATTTATTAACGTTGGGAATTGCAATTCCAGGCCCTCAATACTCAAAAAAGGAAATAGCATTGGCTGATTTTCGAGGAGCTCGTGAACGCGATATTATTGTTTCGATGCATCAAAGTGGCGGTAAGCCTGGTGAGGCATGGGAAGCTGTACGAAATGCCAATTTGATTGGGCCGAAAACCAATATTGTGCACGGCAATGAAATTCCTGATGATTGGTTGAAGATATTTGTAGATGCGGGTGCTAGCTTTACTTCTACTCCTGAGAATGAGTTGGGACAAGGGCATGGTTTTCCCATCACAGGTCGGCTTTTAAGTTATGGATCGGCTCCGTCACTTGGTACTGATGTCGATACTGTTTTGTCAGGCGAAATTCTCACCGCAGCACGTATAGCTTTGGCTCAACAACGTGGACTTGACCATGAACAGCAGAGACAAACTACAGGG
>NZ_POYH01000098.1:38655-45721 GCF_002899995.1 Acinetobacter sp. AKBS16
AGAAGTTGGGATGCAAGCAGATATTGTTGTAATAGATGCTGAGGCTATTAATTTATGGCCAGCTCATGACCCGATTGCTACGGCTTTGCAAGCTAGTATTGCCAATATAGAAGCTGTAATGATCGCAGGTCAATGGCGTAAACGTGATTACAAATTATTAGATGCAAGTCTCAATTTAGTAAAAGAACAATTATACGAGTCAGGGCAGCGCCTTGTTGGCGTAATGCAATCACAAACAATGATGGCGCGTTTACGCAATAAAGTCATTAATCACGTTGTTCACAGAACGTTAATAAAACAAAGCCGTTCTTAAAAATTTTTTAAATTAAAAACTGCATAATTTTTTATGCACTCTGAAGGGGTGAAATCTTAACTTATGAAGACTATAGATAAAACAATAGTAGATTTTACAGCGCCCCAAGTCCCTCCACCAAATTCGCTAATTTTTTTATTAGCTTGTGCATGTGGCTTAATTGTCGCTAATTTGTATTATGCTCAGCCTCTAATAGGTTTAATTGCACCAGATATTCATCTAACTACTACAGTAAGTGGTTTAATCGTTACATTAACCCAAATTGGCTATTGTTTGGGGTTGTTGTTACTAGTTCCACTCAGTGATTTACTTGAGAATCGTAAGTTATTTTTATTTATCATGAGTGGGGGAGTTCTAACTTTAGTTATTGCAGCATTTTCAAAGAGTGCGCATGTATTTTTATTTTCATGTTTTTTGATTGGTTTTGGATCAATTTCAGCACAAATTCTGGTTTTAATTGTAGCTCATATGGCACCAATAGAATTTCGAGGACGAGTGGTTGGTAAAGTTATGAGTGGCTTATTTATTGGTATAATGCTATCACGGCCAATTTCTAGTTTTATTGCAGCAAGCTTTGGTTGGCGGTTTGTGTATATATTATCTTCGATAATTATGGTAATTCTGATCGGAATGATGTGGCGATTGTTACCATCACGTATACCAAAAGTTCAGCATAATTATTATGAGTTAATAGGGTCACTTTGGCATCTCTTACGTGATACTTCTGAACTACGTCGCCGTGCAGCTTACCAGGCAACACTTTTTGCAAGTTTTAGTTTGTTTTGGACAGCCGTTCCTTTGATTTTAGCATCTCCTCGCTTTAATTTGACTCAGAAGGATATTGGCCTGTTCTCTCTGGTAGGCGTAGCAGGTGCTGTTGCTGGCCCAATAGCTGGTTGGCTGGCTGATCAAGGAAAGTCACATCTGATGACTGGATTATCTATTACAATGGTGTTTTTTTCATTTTTACTGGCATGGTTTGGGGGAATAAATTCTTTAGGAGTCTTGTTGGTTTCAGCGGTTCTTTTGGACTTTGGAGTTCAAGCGAATCTTGTAGTTGGACAACGTGTCATATTTTCTCTTGGAGAACATATAAGAGGCCGATTAAATGCTTTATTTATTGCTTTGTTTTTTTTAGGCGGTGCAGTGGGTTCAGCATCAGCTAGTATTAGCTATGTCTATGGAGGATGGCCATTAGTATGTATGGTTGGTATTATTTTTCCTTTATTGTCACTGCTGCTTTATAAAACAGAGAGGGTAAATAATGATCAATAAGATGGATGGCTTGATTAAATCTCAATTAAAATTGTATTGCTATAAGAGTGTTTAATAAACCATAAGCAACAACAATATGGATCTTTAAAATAGAACTCTAAATATCGCTTTATTATTTTGGGCCAATCAACCATATCCTGACAAAATTTTATTATAATGCATTTTGGTTTTTTAGATGCTTTTAAATATTCAGTATTAAAATCATTTAATATGAATATAAATGTAATATTTGATAGAGGTGATGATGTCACTATCCCAAGTATCCCCAGGTCGTCCTTCACTTCCACTTGAACGTATACTGGCAGTTGCCCTAGAAATTGCTACTACTGAGGGTGCTGATGCATTAACCCTACGTTATCTTGCAAAAAAATTAAACTCAGGAACAGCAACATTATATCGGAATTTCCAAAGCCGTGAGGATTTAGTGGCACAAGTGGTTGACCAATTATTCTTGAAAATGGAAGCTACGATGCCTGATATGGTAGGACTAAAATGGGAAGAAGCATGTCGTATATTGGCAACACATATGTTCAAGGTTTTAGCGACTCACAGAGGAGCCGCAAGACTTTTACTTGAGTCGATTCCAAATGGCCCTAGTGCTATGAAACAAAGGGAGCGAAGTTTTGCCTTGTTCCTTAGCAATGGTTTTTCCCCATCGCTAGCAGCTAAGGCTTATACAACACTTGCCCGATTTGTTCTTGGATTTGCTATACAACTTTCAGATCAGAATGATTTAAGCAATGATGATCCTCAACAGTCTAATGCATTTGATAATATTGATTGGACTCAATTTCCATCCACTCTAACAGTTATCAACGAGATACCCGTTCCTCTAGAAGTTGAGTTTTCTTTTGGTTTGAATTTAATGATTAATGGTCTAGTTAATCTTTATAAAGATGAGTTAAATCAAGGGTAAACAGGTTGGAAATATGGATGTGGTTCTAATTTCAAGTAAAAAATAAAGGATATTTTTTTATTTAAGATATTATTCTCTGCGAATAATAATAGTAGTGTTAAAATTTAATTAATATTATAGTGGAAAATTTATTATATATACCTATTTTTTTTGAATTTCTTTAAGTAAATTAACTAATTGCTCCATAGAATCATTATTATTAAAGCTGCTAGTTGATTCCTTGTTATCATTTAGATATCCCGTAAAGTATTTTTCTGCTAAGCGAACTTTTAGATCTTCACTTTTATTTTTATCTATATCCACTACATAGGTTGCCATTGCTACCAATTCGGTATGACATTTCATGTAATTATGATATTGATTAGATAGAACATTTTTTTCCTTAATAAGGAATGCTATGAAGCTAGATATAGCAATTACTAGAGTTAATGAATATAGGAAATCAATTGTTTCTTTAGGATGATTAAAATATTTCTGGAAAAAAATTAAAATTATAGTAATAAAAAGAGATACAATAATTGCATTTAATAAATAAATATAAACTTTTAAATCTTCTGCGATTAAAGTAAGGTTTAAGGTCAAGCGTTTTTATAATTATTTTAAATTTTATTAAAAATAAAATTAGAATATTAAAAAATAAAAGATATGATTTTTTATGCATTAAAAAAGAGAACCAGAATATAAAATTCTGGTTCTCTTTTTCAAACTATTTCAATAATTACTTAAGAGTACTTAAGCGTTTAACAACAGCTTCGGCAATTTCTTTACTAGATTGAGGGTTTTGTCCAGTAATGATTCTGTCATCCGATACTACATATGAAGTAAATGGAAGAAAGCCTTGCTTATATTTAGCGCCGTGGTTAATTAAGCTATTTTGTAAGGAAAAAGGAACTTGAGATTTTATTCCAGATAAAGTTTCTTCTTTATTCGCGAACCCAGTAACAGTTCTACCTGAAATGAGTGGTTTACCATCTTCACCTACCAACGGTAATAAGCCTCCCACACCATGACAAACCGCTGAAACGATACCACCTTGGCGATAAATGCTTTCACTAATATTTTTTAGTTCTTTATTATCTGGGAAGTCCCACATTGTTCCATGTCCACCCGTATAATAAATTGCTTTATAGCGTGTTGGATCGATACTGCTTGGTGCCAAAGTGTGGTTTAAGCGATACATAAACTGACGATCAGCTAAAAGTTTTCGAGCTGATTTATCAACGTAAATAGGCTTCATACTACGTTCATCAAGTGGTACAACTCCACCTTGAGGACTGACAAAATCCATGTCATAGCCAGCAGCTTTAGCGACATCATAAAAATGAGTTAATTCAGTAAGCCATAAGCCAGTTTTATCTGAACGAGTCGGATAGGCTGAATGATTGGTCATAACGACTAAAATTTTACCTTTGCTTTTAGCCGTTTCTTGATTTTGTACTTGGTCAGATGCATTTGCATAGCTTACTGATAAAAAAGCCATAAAAAAGGCAATCAACCAACGCTGAAAACTCCAAACTTTAGACACGGTAAGCTCCTCATATTTACCTATTAGGAATGCTAAGATTAAAGTTAGGTGTAAGGTCAAGCTTTTTTAAAAAATGACCGATGAATGGAAAAATGATTAGTCAGAGATTAGGAAGTTCATGATTCAGGTAAATTATAAAGAAAGCATGATGACATGCTTTCTTTATAAGATTTACATTAATTAGCACCGCACTAAATCATTATTTCAAATGCTTTTGAAGTTCAGATCCAGCTTGTGATAACGCAGTTTTCACAGATGGTTCGTTGCTTAACGGATTTAACAGACCATAGTCATGAATCAAACCGTTATAACGAGTTACAGTCACTGGTACACCCGCTTCATCTAAGTTACGGCCAAAAGCTTCACCTTCATCACGCAATACATCTAATTCAGCTGTTTGAATTAATGTTGGTGGGAAGTCTTTTAACTGTTCGCTTGTAGCACGAAGTGGTGATGCCAAAATATTGTTGCGATCATTGGCATTGGTTGTGTAGTTGTCCCAGAACCATTTCATCATGTTCTTAGTCAAGAAGTATCCTTTTTCATACTGATTGTAAGAAGCATTGTCGAAACCAGCATTGGTAACAGGCCATAACATTACGTTGTAACGCACTTTTGGACCGCCAGATTGTTTAATCTGAAGAGCAACAGCAGCCACCATGTTGCCGCCAACGCTATTACCTACTAAAGCTAGACGGCTACCATCAACACCAATTTCTTTACCATGTTTAGCGACCCATTTGGTTGCTTCATATGACTGATTAATTGCTACAGGGAAATGAGCTTCTGGGGAAGGCGTATAGTTCACGTATACAGCCGCTGCACCAGACTCACGAACTAAATCACGAATTAAGCGTTCATGGGTAGCAAAGTCACCTAACACCCAACCGCCACCATGGAAGAACATGAATACAGGAAGAACGCCTTTAGCATTTTCTGGTTTAACAATTTTTAGCTGAATGCTTTGACCATTTATTTGAATAGTTTTATCTGAAACTTGTGCTGGTGGTAGTTTTGCTCCTTTTTGTGCGCCGATTAAAACTTGACGAGCTTCGGTTGGCGTCATCAATTCCATTGGTTTACCGTTACCCGAATTGAGTACGTCTAGGAATGCTTGTACACCCGCAGTCGGAGCAGGAGTATTGATAGCTTCAGCTGAAACAGCTGTAGTGAAAAGAGCAGATGTTAATAAAGCTGTTGCGATTTTCATGGTGAAAACTCACTTTAAGTTAGAAATTTTAAATACAACTTTGAGCCAAGGCTTTTCGTCCAAGATCAAGCTGGTTCTATCGAAAGCTCAGTTCAATAAGTATCTTGTGTATATAATACTTGCACGCAAGATACTTATGGTCAAGAATTATTTATAATAATTTTTAGATAATTTTATTTTTTGGTTTAAATATGAAAGAAAACAAGATATTAGGTGATCAACTCTGTTTTTCGCTTTATTCAGTAGCAAATGCACTTACGCGGCAGTATCGTCCATTACTTAAAGATTTCGATTTAACTTACCCTCAGTTCATCGTTCTTTTAGCTCTTTACGAAGAAGATGATATTTCCCTAAAAGAACTCGGTGAAAAGACTTTATTTGACTCAGGCACCTTAACGCCGTTAGTTCAAAAACTTGAAGCAAAAGAGTTTTTGAAGAGGGTATCAATCAAAGAAGATGAGCGGGTAAAAAAAGTAATATTGACGGACAAAGCTTTAGAGATAAAAGAAAAAGTGATTGATCTACCCAATCAGTTGCGATGTTCAATGCATATGAATGATGAGGAGCTGACTATGCTGAGAAAGCTTTCTTTGAAATTATTGGAAGATTTATAAAGTTTTCTTTAACTGAAAATAATTTTTATCTGCAAATAGTTTAAAGCTTTAAACTTTAAAAAAAGAGGCATCTGAAGGCCTCTTTTTTACATAAAAAATTAATGAATACAACTCTTTAAATAGGGGAATAATAAAAGGTATTGACATTAAAGTTAGCTTTAATCTTAAAGTAAAGCCATACTGAATGAGGTCATTCCAATGAAAGTGTTCGAAAAATTAGTATTCCCAAATGGCTCATATGTTCCTAACCGTATTGCTAAAGCAGCAATGGAAGAAAACATGGCTGATTTAAACCATGCACCATCAGAAGAATTAATGCGTTTATATCAGGCTTGGGCAAATGGTGGCGTAGGTCTAATCATTACCGGAAATGTAATGGTAGACCGCCGAGCAATGACTGGACCGGGCGGCGTAGTGCTTGAAGATGAAAAGCATCTAGATACTTTTAAAAAATGGGCACAAATTGGGCGCTCAAAAGGTGCTCAGATGTGGCTTCAAATTAACCATCCGGGTCGCCAAATGCAAGCCAATCTTGGTCAGCAGACGTGGGCACCATCCGCTATTTCACTTGATCTTGGCAAAATGTCAAATCGCTTCAACACGCCAATCGAAATGACTGAATCTATGATTGCAGAAGTGATTCAGCGTTTTGCAAACACGGCGCGTTTAGGTGAAAAAGCAGGGTTTACCGGTGTGGAAATTCATGCAGCGCATGGTTATTTATTAAGTCAGTTTCTTTCTCCACTGAGTAATAAACGCCAAGATCAATGGGGTGGTTCTTTAGAAAACCGCGCTCGCATTTTAATTGAGATTGTTGAAGCTGTTCGTAAAGTGGTTTCGCCTCAGTTTACTGTTGCAGTAAAACTGAACTCAGCCGATTTCCAACGTGGTGGGTTTAGCGCTGAAGATGCTCAACAAGTGGTTAAAATGTTAAATGAGCATGCAGTCGATTTGGTTGAACTTTCAGGCGGTAGCTATGAAGCACCTGCAATGCAAGGTCAAGCACGTGATGGCCGTACACTTGCTCGTGAAGCTTACTTTTTAGAATTTGCGCAAGAGATTCGTAAAGTTGCCAAAATGCCTGTTATGGTGACAGGTGGGATACGCCGTAAACAAGTGGCAGAGAAAGTGATTGAAAGTGGTGTAGATATGGTCGGTATTGCCACAGCTCTAGCAATTGAACCTAATTTGCCAAATGCTTGGAAACAAGGCC
>NZ_POYH01000098.1:45819-46996 GCF_002899995.1 Acinetobacter sp. AKBS16
TTACTCCTGAGTTAAAACCAATTACTTGGAAGAACAAAACACTTGCTTCACTTGCCAATATGGCTGTGGTCAAATTCCAGTTACGTAATTTAAGCACAGGTAAAAAAACAAAACCAAATGTTTCACCAGCTTGGGCTTTAATTTTGCAACAATCAGCTATGTCATGCCGTACTCGCCAATACAAAAAAGGCATGCGTGACTATTCATTTGCTTCTTAATAAGTGAGTTGTGTTATGACAAATGCGAACGATTCAAACTGGATAATTTATGGAGCAAATGGCTACACGGGCGAGTTAATCGCTCGTGAAGCTGTACGCCAAGGTCTAAAACCAACTTTGGCTGGTCGTAACAAAGCTAAGGTTGAAGCACTTGCTCAAGAGTTGGGGCTTGGTTATAAGGCTTTTGGGCTCGATAACGTGGATGCGGTAAGTGAACAACTCCAAGGCTTTAAACTGATCATGCACTGTGCAGGGCCATTTTCCGCGACATCGAAACCCATGATGGAAGCTTGTATAAAGGCAGGTGCTCACTATCTAGATATTACGGGCGAAATCTCAGTATTTGAGTTGGCACAGTCACTTAACAGCCAAGCCGAAAAAGCCGATGTTGTGCTTTGTCCAGGTGTTGGTTTTGATGTGATTCCGACAGATTGCGTTGCCGCTGCGCTCAAAGAAGCTCTGCCAGATGCGACCCATTTGGCGCTTGGTTTTGACTCTAGAACAGGGTTTTCACCGGGTACTGCTAAAACAAGTACAGAAGGCATGGCCGAAGGCGGAAAAATTCGTAAAAATGGAAAAATTACCACCGTTCCATTAGCACATTATGTGCGAACCATTGATTTTGGTGACGGTAAAAAAAGTGCCATGAGTGTTCCGTGGGGAGACGTATCTACTGCATTCTATACAACAGGTATTCCAAACATTGAAGTGTTTGTACCTGCATTCCCTAAAATGATTTTTGGCGCGAAAATGATGAACTATTTACGCCCAGTATTAAAAATTAATGCTGTGCAGAAGTTTATTAAGTCGCGTATTGAAAAAACGGTTGTTGGGCCAAATGAGGAACTTCGCGCGAAAGTACCTACCTATGTTTGGGGTGAAGCCAGAAATTCACGTGGGGAAATCAAAACGGCCCGCATCCAAACGGAAAATGCTTATAGCCTTACCGTAAATGGCTC
>NZ_POYH01000098.1:47078-49473 GCF_002899995.1 Acinetobacter sp. AKBS16
ACTAACTGTGGTGAATTATTTACTCAAAAATACCGTTAAGGGTGGTACATATACGCCTGCAAAACTGATGGGTTATAAGCTAGTGACTGAGCTGCCGGGTTCTGGTCCATTGGTAATCACTTAATACAGACTTTGTTAAAAAATAAAGCTTATCGCGTAATCCCGAATAAGGAGTCATTCTTGTTCGGGTTATTTTCTAAATATTTCAAGTAAATACAGCTTTATATGGATGAAAGAAAAACAGAAAACAAAACACTCCATAAGAAATAATTCAAATTGAATATACTGAAATGTAGTACATATTTTTTATAAACAAAGGAATGAAAATAATGAGAAAACTCATACTATTTCTACATGCATCGCTTGACAGTTTTGTTGAAGGGCCAAATGGGGCAATGGATATAGGATGGATTGCTTACGATGCCGATTTGGCAAATCATGCAAATGAAATCTTGAGCTCTGCTGATACGGTAATTTGGGGACGTGCGACATACCAGATGATGCATAATTATTGGCCAACTATGCTTTCAAACCCAGAAGCTTCAGAGCATGAACGAAATCATGCAGAATGGATTGAAAAGACAGAGAAAATCGTTTTTTCAACCACATTAGATACAGTTGAATGGAATAATTCCAGACTTGTAAAAGACCATGTTGAAGAAGAAATTAATAAACTCAAACAGCAACCGGGTAAGGATATGGTGATTTTGGGTAGTCCACGGTTCGCGCACTATCTGATGCAACTTGGTTTAATTGATGAATATAAAATTACAGTTTCGCCCGTGCTGCTTGGTAGTGGCTTGCCACTATTTCAAGGTATTGAGCAAAAGATCGGTCTTAAACTCATTGAAAATAAAACGTTTGCTTCTGGAGCTATCGGTCTTCACTATCAAAAGATAAGCTGATTTTTTCTATAACATGTATATAAAAAACGAATTACTGATTAATTCTGTAATTCGTTTTTTAAATTTATGAAATGCTACTTAATCGCTTGAATTACTTGGTTGATAACAATACGTATCGTAGTTTCAATGTGAGAAGCCTTAACTCGTTTTGAACTTAAAAACTAGGGTGTTTTTACCTTGTCAAAATACAGATTCATAAGACGTTCTGCATTTTGCTCACATGTAATTTCATCAGGTTTGTTGTTGATTGCATCAATCATGGTATGTAAGTTTTGCTTACTGATTTTTAGCTTTTGTTCTAAAAGCTCTATTTCCTGAATTTTGGTTTCAATCGTTCGAATAAGGGCATCATGGTCCCAAACAGCAACTTTCGAGGGCAAAAATGCTTTAATTTCTGCTAAAGAAAACCCGACTTGCTGAGCTTGCTGAATTAAAGAAAGTTGTTTCAAATCGTTATCGGTATATTCACGATAGCCATTCGATTTCCTTTTGGCTTTGGGTAAGAGTTTGATTTGCTCGTAATAACGAATTGTAGGGGTACTTAAACCACTTAGTTTTGATAACTCGCTAATATTCATAGCCACATACTCTCTTGACATTCAAGCTAACTTTAGACTTATAGTAACATAAAAGCAAGGTTCATAACTTTACCAAGCACACGTTTTCAGTAACAACTTTCTATGCTTTGATTGATAAAAGATAGAACTATAAAGAAGAATGAGGTGAGAAAATGTCTAAACGTATATTACACATCGTGACCAATGTTTCGCGCTATAAGGATGTAGATCAACAAACAGGACTGTGGTTAGGTGAGCTCACCCATGCTTATGATGAGTTTGAAAAGCAAGGCTATATACAAGATATTGTGAGTCCAAATGGCGGAAAAACTCCGATTGAACCTAAATCACTTGCGCCTTTAGTGGCAGATAAATCAGTTAAAGACCGAGAAAAAGATCAAGCTTTTATTACGCTGTTGGCAAATACGTTTAAGCCTTCTGATATTAATTGGCAAGACTATGACGTGATCTATTACACAGGTGGTCATGGTGTGATGTGGGATTTTTTAGATAACCCTGAACTGCAAGAAATCACCAAAAATATTTATGAAAAAGGCGGTATTGTTTCGAGTGTTTGTCATGGCTATTGTGGCTTGCTCAATGTCAGACTTTCCAATGGCGAAAGACTTATAAAAGGCAAAAAGTTAACAGGCTTTGCATGGAGTGAAGAAGTTTTGGCAGGGGTGGCAAAAAAAGTGCCATACAATGCCGAAGAGTTAGCGAAAGAATATGGTGCTCGTTATGAAAAGTCTTTTATTCCTTTTGCACCGTATGTCGTTCAAGACGGTAAGTTAATTACGGGGCAAAACCCGTTTTCAGCTAAGAAGACGGCTTTAGCGATAATAGAAGAGCTAGAAAAGTCATAATTTAATAATTCAAATATAAACCCTAAAAGTAGAACCAACGATGGTCTTACTTTTAGGGTTTTAAATA
>NZ_POYH01000098.1:49567-50733 GCF_002899995.1 Acinetobacter sp. AKBS16
GGTGCAAAAATTAAGCTTAAGGAACAATCACAAAATCAGGGTTTGCTATTGCAAAAACTGCTTCACGGTCTGCCACTGGTGGATAAATCCATACAGTATTAATTTCCTGTTTAATTTTTTTCGCTTCTTCACGCACAAATTGAACTTGTCGATCCCAACTTTCGGTATAAAGTGCACCCCAAGGACCCAAGTCAACACACGTCACATACTTTGGTTGGCTGTATGGATGAAGTGGTAAATCAACCAATTCTGCCGCAGCGTTATAACCCGCCACACGGCCTAAGCTCATAGCATGCTGACACGACATCACATTAAAATTGCCTAAATCATCGGTTGGAACTTTTACAGTATCGCCAGTCACAAAAATGTTTTTTGCTTCAGGTGCATGTAAATAAGCATCCCCAATCAAACGGCCTAAATTATCTTTTTCACCAGCAATTTGAGAAGTGAGGGGGTTAGCCCGCATGCCGGCAGTCCAGATCACGGTTTCTGTTTCAATTTTTTCGCCGTTAGAAAGCGTTACGCCAGTGGCATCTAGCGCAGTAACTCTTAGCCCAGCTTTACCTTCAACACCGAGTTCGTTAAGGGCCTCTCGAATAACAGTCGCAGCTTGGTCACCCATTGCCGCACCAATGTCTGTCGAGGAATCAACCAAAACCACACGGACATCAGTTTCACCTAAAATGCTACGCAAACGTTCAGGCATTTCGGTCACGGTTTCTAACCCAGTAAGACCACCCCCAGCAACAACTACAGTGTTACGTGCCGCATTTGCAGGTTTATGGGCTAAGTTTTTAAGATGTTGGTCCAGTTTTTCAGCATCTTCTAATGTATTTACGCTAAATCCATATTCTTTTAGACCCGGTATAGGTGGCATAAAAGTCGTACTTCCAGTTGCCAGAACAAAACGGTCATAGCTTAAGTTTTGCTTGTTGCCATCGGTAGTTGCAACTTCGATAGTTTGTTGGTTGACATCAATTTTATTTACCCAACCTGCCAGAAATTTAACCCCAACCACGCTTAATAACTCTGAAATATCAGGGTTCATGTTTTCAAGCACGGCTTCATAAAGACGAGGACGAATCCCGACATTTGGGCTAGGGGAAACCATTAGTACTTCAATATTTTGTTCTTGTGATGCTAAATGGATTGCTCTTTGTGCAGCG
>NZ_POYH01000098.1:50823-51259 GCF_002899995.1 Acinetobacter sp. AKBS16
TGCAGCCCATAAACCTGCAAAGCCAGAACCAGCAATAATAATACGCTTACTCATTGGATTATCCTTTTGATCGATTTTTCGGACAACACGTTCCAGCTCATCACAAAATTTAGGGTGAGCGAATCCATTCTCTGATTGTCCGAAAAAATCTGAGAAGGCGTTTAAAACGGATTAGGGATGTTTTACTTTAGTATTTGAGGCTTATTAGCTCATTAGTCGGGAGTATCCCGCGATATTTTACTTTTCCGCATTTTTGCTGTTCTTCCTTCAATGCGTTCATTGATCCAACCATTTACATCACTAAAAAATACGTCGGGGGCATAACGGCCAAAACGGTCTGCAATATCGCCAAGTGTATGAGCACCTAATGCTTCTCGCATAGCTTTTTCGGCTTGTAGCATGACAGCATGTACGGCACACACACCACTGGTTGCCC
>NZ_POYH01000098.1:51349-61584 GCF_002899995.1 Acinetobacter sp. AKBS16
GGGGCATTGTTAAAGACTGCACATTTACCGCGAACTTCTTGACACTCAAAAAGCGGTTTTTCACCCTCAATTGCATTCACGATATCTAAAAAGCTGATTTCGTGAGCAGATCGAGCCAGTAAATAGCCGCCGCGAACACCTTCTTGTGCAACTACAAGTCCTGCCTTTTCAAGTTTAGGAAAAATCTTAGCCATAAAACTCGGAGAGACTCCTTGTAATTCAGCAAGATCCTTACTACTCAAAGGTTTATCTTCATTGTTCACAAGAAAAAGAAGACAGTGAATCGCATACTCGACGCTACTAGTGATATAAGCCATTTAATTTCATAATTGATCAACTATAAACACAGACTAATGTAGTCTGCGTTTTAAGTCAACAATAAAACTAGGATAAAGTTAGTCCTAGTTTTATTTGGAAGTGGTATTGAGGCTAGATGTGTAGGGTATATAACTGAATTTAAATACCTTTAAATTGAAATTTAATAGGATAAATAATTTAAAAAATTATCGAAAAACTTACGAACGCCACCAATAATTTTCAATATTTGGTTTCTCTAAGTTCAATAATTCACCCATTTGCGGTGTGCTAATCGCTAAATTATTTTGTTGAGCCAAAGCGACGATACGTTCAAAAGGATCGTCCCAAGCATGAAGCGCCAAGTCGAAAGTACCGTTATGGATAGGCAACAAATGACGTCCTTTTAAATCGAGATGTGCTTGTAAAGTTTGCTCTGGTTGCATATGAACATCGGGCCATTCGGGGTCGTAAGCACCAGTTTCTAACATGGTCAGATCGAAAGGACCGTAACGATGTCCAATCTCTTTAAAACCGTCAAAATATCCCGTATCACCGCTAAAAAATACACGTAAGTCGTTATCAATAATCACCCACGACGCCCAAAGCGTCGCATTGCTATCACCCATTCCACGGCCTGAAAAATGATGGGCAGGGGTAGCCACCAGTTCGAGTCCATCTACATGTGTGGTATCCCACCAGTCGAGCTGCTGAACCTTTTCTGCTGGAATTCCCCATTTAATAAGGGTGTCGCCTACACCAAGTGGTGTTAAGAAATGCTCAACTTTATCGTTAAGCTGCATGACCGCATGGTAGTCTAGATGGTCGTAGTGGTTATGCGACAAAATCACGCCTTTAATGGGTGGTAAGTTTGCAATACTAATCGGTGGTTGGTGAAAACGTTTTGGACCAATCCATTGAAAAGGTGAGGCACGCTCCGAAAAAACAGGGTCGGTTAACCAAAACTCATTTTGCAGTTTTAACAAAATGGTTGAGTGGCCCAAACGAAATAGAGAGCGGTCAGGCGCACTTAATAATTGTTCTTTTGACAAACTTAAAACAGGAATTTCTCTGTCTGGAACGGTATCTTTGGGTTTGTTAAATAGAAACTTCCACATGAGTTGAAGCGTTTTGCCAAAAGAAGGCTTGTGTTGGTTTGCACGTGTATTTCTAAATTTGCCATTGTGTTGTTGAGATGGCATTAGGGGAGAAGATAAGTCTGTTGTATTTGAAATAGTCATCTTATTTTTCCTTATTGGAACAAACCTAATGTGCAAATAAGAACTTGAACTAAGTGCTTATTTTGATTTATTTAAATGAGTATTTACTCACTCATTAATCCATTCAAAAATAAGGACGCCGTGCATCCTTACTTTAATCTATATTGAAACTGCATGCCAAAAGGCTTCAAAACCAGATTTGCGGTAACGCTCGGCTTGAGAAGGGTCTTGGGCAATAAAATTAAGTGTAACTTCGGCAAGCGCACCTAAAATTGAAGCAATAAATAACGGCGGGTAATCTCTTAATTTGCCATCGTTAATACGTTCTTGAATGTTTTGAGTAAAATCACAAAAGGTTTGCATGCCAATTTGTTTGCTTTGCTCAGTAATTTGTTCCGAGGTCGAAAGCTGCGCCATCACTTTTCGTTTAAGGGGAGCTTCTAGACTCCAGTCCAAATAGCTTTGCCAAATGTGCGACATTTGTGTTTGTAAGTCAGAATCGACAGGGTAACCATGCATCATGACCTGACGTAACTCAGCCTTTAGCGAAAGATATAACTGGTTAAGCAGCTCTTCTTTATTACTAAAATAGGTAAATAAAGTACCTTCTGCCACACCAGCAACTTTGGCAATTTTTGAGGTAGACGCACGCTCGCCAAGCTCTGCCAATGTTTCGATAGCAGCGCTTAAAATTGCATTACGTTTATCTTCGCTACGAGGACGAGCCATATACAAATAAAATAATTGAGTGATTACTCAATCATAAATAAAAATGGAGATAATGCAAGCAAAATAAAAAAAGCCCTCAAAGAAGGGCTTTTAGGATTGAGTTATATGACTGAGTAAAACTTTTACTCAGGATCTAAGTAAACTTTACCTAGATCAATTTTTTTATAATGTTCAAAATTAGCTTTTTCTTCTGGAACTTGTTCATTAAATTTTCCTGAGTAATCTAATGTTTTGTTTTGATAATTTTTAAAGCTAATATAAATTAATGGCGGAAGATTTTTATAATCCTCTAAACTAGGTTCAATGAAAAAATATTCTTTTATTAATGGTTTAATAGTAAAACTACCATCATTACTTACTCTTATGGTTGTTGATTTTTCATCAGGTAAATAGAAACCTATATATCCATTTACATTGTGTAGAGGCTGTTTAGTTTTACTGTCATAAAGATAACCAGTTATTTCGGGAGTAAAATATAAGGTTTTTTTAGTACAGGCTGGTAGGGCTAGTACAGATAAAACGAGATAGATAAATAAGATATATTTTTTCATTAGAATGAACAGTAGTAGGTTAAATGCTTTTGTTTAATGATAAGTAACGCTCATGAATTAGCATGACTTAAACTTAAGATTTTAATCAAATAAAATTATAATTATTTAAATATCCTCTAATAAACCTTCACAAAAATACCAACTTAAAACGATAGCTAACCGTTATGATCTTATGCTTGGCTGTTGGGGAATGAAATTAAATGAAAATTTTTGCTGTTGACCAAAATAGTGCTTTAACACGCTATGCAGGACAAAGTCTGGTTATTAAATTTGATGACGGAAAAATACTAGAGATAAATGACAGCCAAGAACCTTTAGCCGCGTTCCCTGAAGGCATTCTTATATGGAGTGGTCGAGCTCCCAATCAAGATGCTATAACTGATTTGCAGTTTTCACAACTGAGCATCACGCCAGTTGCTAGTAATGGAATTATTATCGCGCCATACCAAGAACAAATAGTGACAGCTATAAGCCTGACCCTGTTCGTTACCGATGAAAATGCGCAATTATTCCCAATTAAAGAAAAAATGTTGTGATTGAGCTTAAAAATGGAAAAACCATAGAAGTACTCGAAGACTATGCTAAAAAAGGCTTGTTGGTCTGGGGCGGGCGTGAGCCGATTTCAGGGCTTTCTATAGAACAATTGAAAGAAAGAACCGAAAGCCTAGGGATTTATCCTATGGCTAGTAATGTCATTTACGTATTTCCATTTAAGTTGCCATAAAAGGCTTAAGGTCGGCTAAAAGAATTGCTAATTGGAACGGATATTTGAGCAGTGACACGAGTAGAGTGTTTTGTTTTTATGCATTTTATAAATAAAAAATTAACAATAAATTTTAATTATTTATCCTTACTTTTTAATGATCTATTTTAAAGCAAATGTCATTTTGTATGCTTGACTGTAAGTGACTTGAATACTATCCTTTGCGGGCTGGCCTACATTGCCAGTCGGTTTTGACGGACCGAGTTTGTAAGACCACATCAGAGCTATTCCTTCTGAGGGATACTCATATGTGCACACCCCGTTCCCTCCCGTAGCGGTAGGACGGGAGTGGGACACCTTCGGGTGTGCTGGAGTCTTACCCAGTCCGTCAACCTGCTTCCGTTCTGCCACCATAATTTATAATGTTTCGGCAGAACTCCCAAAAGAAGGAGTTGGCTATGCACATTCATAAATTATCGGCAGTCACTGACAAAATCTATCTCGACACAACTTAAATCAATTTAAAGCAGCTTGATTGCCTATAGGCTTTAAATCATTACGTCTAAAACTTAGCAACAATAAAACTTGAGATGTGCCAAGCACAGTCTTTACGGCTTTGCTGTGCCTTTTTTTCTCCCAGAAAAGGCACAGGCTTTTTAATCTCATTTAGAAACAACAAGAATTTATAACGGCAAAACTATGTCAAATTTAGAAATATCTTCGAAAAAACTACATGTTATTCAAACTGCTTTACACCTATTTACAACTTACGGGTTTCACACAGCGGGCGTAGACCTGATTGCTAAAGAAGCCAAAATCACCAAATCCACCTTTTATAAATATTTTGGCTCAAAAGAAGGCCTGATCGAAATGTGCATTGCCTTTCAAAAAAGCTTGCTCAGAGAAGAAGTGCTCTCCATTATTTACTCAGGCCATTACCGCACTTCAAAAGAGAAACTTAAAGAAATTATTAACTTACATGCCAACTTTAATAGCCTGTACTACCTTTTACTTAAAGCCTTTTTTGAAATTAAAATCGCTTACCCACAGGCTTACCGTATGGCAATAGAGTATAGAAAATGGCTACTTCATGAGATTTTTGACCTGATTTTTAGTTTAGAAACTCATGAGTTAAAACCCGATGCCAATTTGGTTTTAAACCTAATTGATGGCTTGATGTTCCAGATTTTAAGCTCAAACAGTTTGGATGAAAGGGATATGGTGGTGGAGCGGTTTTTTGGGGGGAAATTTTAAAGAACGATATCTGAAAAATTCTTGATTTTATAGTTCTTGTATATATTCAAGAAAATTATCTTTTCAATTTATTAATAAGTTGAAATTATTTTAAAAATATCTGGAGAATATTTAATTTTTCAATTAATTAACTTATATTTTAATTATCAAAAAAAGAGTATTTGAAAATTGATCACATTTACTATGAATTTCAGTGTTAGCGATCTAGCAATTATTTTTGCAACTTTATTGGGGCCAATTTTAGCAGTCCAAATCCAAAAACTTATTGAAAAAAGAAATTTTGTTCGAACAAGAAAAGTTGTACTTTTTGAACAATTAATGGCAACTAGGGCTACGAGGCTTTCACCAGAGCATGTGAGAGCATTAAATATGATAGATATTTATTTCTATGGTGAGGGGCCAAATAAGAGAACTAAAACGGAATCGAAAGTTCTCGAAGCTTGGAAAATTTATTTAGATCATCTAGGGGAGGTATATGCGCCTGAAGAATTTAATATTTGGAATAGTAAATTAGAAGATTGTTTTATTGATCTTATGGTAGCAATGTCTAATGACTTAAATTATTCATTTGATAAAGTTCAAATAAAGCGGAGTTCATATTTTCCAATTGGCCATTCAAATATTGAAATTACAAATGAAAAAATGCGTAATGCAACATTAGATGTACTTGAAGGAAAAGTGGCATTAAAAATGAAATTAGACATCCTGCCTGAGGCTCGGAAGTAGATTGGACTTAATTAACTTAGATGTTTGTATTTCAGGTATAGATAATCATATAAATTTTTATTAAATTTCTAGAGTATTTTTGTTTTATTAAATTTTTTCATTAACTGTAGGTATAGCAATGAAAGTTAAAGAGTTAATAGTTGAATTACAAAAACTTGATCCCGAACAGACTGTTTTAGCTATTTGTGAGGATGAGGATATATTGCGTAAAGGACAATTATTTGAAACTTTTTGGGTTGACTCAGCATCAGTAGTGAGAGCTGAAGCATCAAGGGTTGATTTTGGAGAAGTAGCTTTTAAATTCGGAGAATTTCCTGAAACACGAGATCATGTATTTTTACATCTTGAACATAAATTTTAAAAAATTTTCGTGTTTTTTTAAATTTATATACATAGATAATCAAAAAATTCAGGATTTTCTTTTTTCAAAGCTTCTTGCCATTTTGATTGTTTTTCTTTGAGCCATTTATTTAAATCGGGCTCTTGCTCAATACTATGCTTTACAGCTTTTACATAAGTTGGGTTATTAACAAACTTACTCATTAAACATAAAGTATTTAAAGCAACAGGTCTCACAGACTTTTCAAGTTTGGTCTCTGCACTTGCTTGGTCATCATATCTTTTTAATAAACCAAGCTTAAATAATGCATCATCATACAATTGTTTAGTTAAAGCAGTAGGAGCTTCTTTTGAAACCAAAGCATAAGTACCCGCATCAATATTATAAACTGTAGGTAAAAATCTAGCTTGGAGATCTAATTCTTCTTGAGGGCTTGGTTTAGCACTACAAGCAGTTGGAAAAATAGGCAAAAGGCAAATTAATAAAAATTTCTTCATTGGAAAATCATTGAACACTGCTACATCAGGTAAAAAATTGGCATTATTATCTAAATACTAACATCATTGAAAAAATAAGGAAAATATTATATTATTACATCATGTATTGAGATGTGTAAGAAATTTAATCAAGTTTCAATAGTATGAAAAGTAAGAGTATTTTTATATACCTTTGTGTTTTTATCGTATTTTATTATTAATAAAGGTCATAATAAACAATGTTCAATAGTATTTTTAGTATTCTTGATAAATTAGGTTATGGCATACAAAAACGCGCTATTAGTATTCATTTTTCAAATATGCAACTCAATTCTCAAATTATGTTGCAACGTATTGATGGCTATCATGGTATCAATGAAGGTTTATCCGCAGAACTTATTTGTTTATCAACCAATCCATATATTGAACTTAAACAATTTATAGGTTGCCAAGTAGCAATTGATCAAATCACTGATTCAGGTAAATTGTTTAGAACAACAGGCATAATTACAGGTGCTAGTCAGGGACAAAGTGATGGTGCTTTTAGTCTTTATCGCTTAACTATGCAGGACCCCACAAGTTTATGGCATAAAAGACGTAATAGTCGCGTATTTATGAATAAAAGTGTAGTTGATATTGTAGAAATTATATTCAAAGAGTGGCAGACCAAAAGTTCATTATTTGCAGCTAGTTTAAAACTTGATACAAGTGGCTTAACCAAATCTTATGATATAAGACCTTTTTCCATGCAGGCCAATGAAAGTGATTACACCTATCTAACAAGATTAATGCGTGAAGAATCTATTAACTGGCTTATAGATGAATCAAATTATATTACTACTAATAATAGTGGGGACATAGAATCTCAAAAGCTGAGATTAATTGATGATAACTTTCAATTTAAGTCACTTGATCGAAGAACAATACGCTATCATCGTTCAAATGCTACAGAGCAATATGACAGTATCACTAGTTTTATTGCAGAGCGTCATTTACAACCGACTGCTATTCATGTGCAACGTTGGCAAGCAGACAGTTTAAGTCAGCAAGATGGAAGTGGCTCAATTGTGAGCTCACATAAACATAGTTCACAAAGAGACAATGAAAGTCTGAGTCTGGAACAAGCGTGGAGTTTATCTCCATCATGGATTAGTGATCTTAAAGGTGAAGATCAAGCTACAGTATCAAGTAATGATCAACTTGATAAATTAAATAGACATCTTAGCCAATATCAAGCTCTGCAGGCTAAATATTTTACAGCGCACAGTAGTGTACGCGATGCACAGGTTGGGTACTGGTTTCAGTTAGTTGAGCATCCCGAGCTAGATAAAAACCACGCTGAAAATGATAAGGAATTTTTAATACTATCCAAACATTTTTACAATCAAAATAATCTTCCAAAAGACATACAGGGTCAAGTCGAAAAATTACTTACTCAGAGCCATTGGCAAATTAGTCAAGATAGTGAGCAAGAAAGACAAGCCAATGAGCTGATAGTAGTTCGTAGAAGTATTCCTGTTGTTCCTGAGTATGATCCACTCGAACATAGGCCTATTGCACATGTACAAAGAGCCAAAGTTACTACTGATGGTGAGGAAATCCATGTCGATGAATGGGGGCGTATTAAAGTTCGTTTCCTATTTACCCGTGCAGATGATCATGCTCATGATGGCGGTGCAGGTTCCAATGATATAGATACTGACTCAGCTTGGGTTGATGTACTTACCCCTTGGGCTGGGGAAGGCTATGGTACGCGTTTCTTACCGCGTAAAGATGAAATTGTTGTGATTGATTTTTTTGATGGCAACATAGATCGTCCTTTTGTCACTGGTCGTATTCATGAAGCCCAACGAACACCTACTAGATTTGATATTAAAGGAAAATTGCCAGAGACTAAGAAACTAAGTGGCATTCGTTCTAAAGAAGTTGATGGAGAAGGTTATAACCAACTTCGTTTTGATGATACAACAGGACAGATTAGTGCTCAGCTCCATAGTAGTTACGGCGCAACCCAACTGAATTTAGGAAACTTAAGCCATCCTAAAGAAACCGCAGAAAGTGATGGAAGAGGTGAAGGATTTGAGTTAAGAACTGATAAATGGGGAGCTTTAAGAGCTGGAAAAGGTTTGTTAATTAGTACTGCTGAACAAGCAAACGCTACAGACGTACAATTAAATATTCAAAATTTATTATCACAGTTATCAGAATCTTTAAATCAATTACAATTATTAGAAAAAAATGCGCGTACAAGTAAAGTTTTTCAAGATGAAAATTACCAAATTAGTTTAGATTTAATTAATCAGACTGAAAAAACTTTAGAAAAGTTCACGGAGCCCAATATTTTAATGAGTTCAGTTAACGATCTTATTTCTGTGAGTCAAGGCAACCAGACTCATGTAGCAAAAGATAATATAAAATTAATTGCTGGTAAGCAATTTGATATAAGTTCTTCTGGTGAACTTACAGTGCAATCTGCCAAGGGGCTTAGCTTATATACACAAGATAAAGGCGTAAATCTGTTTGCTACAAAAGGTAATATTAAAATACATGCTCAAAATGACGAGTTAGAATTAGCTTCTTTAAAAGAGTGTAAAATTATAAGTACAGAAAACTCAATAACTTTAGCTGCAAAAAAAGAAATCATGCTCACTTGTGGTGGTGGTTATATAAAAATAAAGTCTGATGGTTCAATAGAAATTAACAGTCCCGGTCTGGTCGAGATAAAGTCATCTCAAACTAAGTTCACAAAAGGGGTAAAGCATAATTTTCCGCTTCCTAACATTTCTAGTAAGATTTGTGTTTCATGCTTATTAGATGCTGCTAGAAAATCACTACCATTTGTTCATAGAGAAATTTGATATGAAAAGTATAGAACTACTTGAGCAAATATCTGAGAATAATTTAGAAACTAATTTTTATTTACTCATTGATGCAGCGAAAGAACCTTTATTTATAAAAAAATGGCTGAAAAAGATGCCTCAAAAGAAAATTGTTCAGATTGGTAACTTGTTTGAGGGAACTATAGATGAAACTACTCCATTAGAAGTTTCACCCTTATTAGTACGTATAAATTCTGAATTGAAGTATGAAATTGAAACGCAATTATTAATGAATAATGATTCTGAAATGTTTTCTATTATTGAAACAACTCTATCTAAATATGAATTAATTAATCATTTGCAGCCTTTTTTACAAGCAGAATTACCAAATGGTGAGTTAGCATTGTTCAGGTTTTATGATCCATCCATCGTAAGAATTTTAAATAAGATGTTAGATGAAGAAAATTTTGTTTTATTAACTACTCCAATTAAGAATTGGTGGTATCAGAGTTCAGATAATAATTATTTAAGTTTAAAGAGTAATTGATATGGTAATTGAATTTACGCAAGAACATTTAGATGCTTTTCTTGATGATCGTGAAGAAACACTAGCATTATGGAATTGGAATCGATTAAAGCAATTGTATAGTGATTTAGCAGAAAAAAACTTTGGTAATGATGAAGTAAAAGGTGTTCAATTTCTTATTGTTGCTCAAAAAAGAATTAGAAAATATCTTAATGGTATGGAAAATAATGAGGATTATAATAAGTGGAGAGCAGCGTATGGAGAAATCTGTTTTATTTTAAATAAAAATAATATTGATGAGGATCCTTGGAACCGTAGTCTTCTTGAAGAGCGGTTATGGCCTCCTTTTTTAGCAATTGATATTTTAGCAGGAGTGCTAGAAAGTAGTTTAAATAATTCTGCTAGTCAAAAGTTCTATGCTTCATTGGAGAGCCATAAATGGGAGTAGCAATTGATGCGGGCTCATTTGGCGGTTGGGGTGTAGCTGCAGAAAAAGTTGGTGAAGCTGCGAAAGTTGGGACTAGAGTTAATCCTATTGGCGTATTGTTGACAGGTTTATTTACACCATCTGAGCTAGCTGATGGAACAATTACAGGA
>NZ_POYH01000098.1:61654-69937 GCF_002899995.1 Acinetobacter sp. AKBS16
ATGTTAAATCGACAAATTGATATGGCTACTACAGATATTGAGGATAGTAGATCAACTATTACACAAGCTGAAAAAGATAAGGCTTTACAAGCTAGTCAAGCTAAATCGAAAGAGCTTGAAAGGTCATGCAATAGCTCTAATAAAGAATGTAATAAAGGGCAACATAATGGACGAATTCAAGCCCAGAATGGAAAGAGAATGATCGTCACAGCTACTGAAGCTGGAAGTGTGTGGACCAATCATCCTTTTCCACCCCCACTTATTTTATGTAAACAATATGCGCTTTCTATGCGTATAGCTATGTTAAAACTTGAAGGGCACAGTAAACCAGATACTAAAATTAAAAGTCCTATTGATTATCATCAAGGAGCTACAAAAGCATATAAAGCGCAGGTAGCTTGGATGGAATCAAAAACACCGTATGGAGTTACTGTTGGAAAGCATTCTTTTAGTTTTAGTGGTAAGCATTATATTGGTGTAATCCCTCCAACTGATGATTGCCGAAGAATTGATTTAGATGTCCTTAAGGGTGAAATTTTAAAAGGTTAAGTAAAATTATGACAGTTTCAGTAAATGTAGTAAGTTTTTTTAAAAATCATCCGAAGTTTCCATTTTTATACTGGCACAAGAATTATGATGAATATACTGCTATGTATCTTTGCTTAACAAATTTATTAAAAGCATATATACCTGAAAAAGATAGAAATGACTGGACTCATGCATATGATTTTATCGATTTTAGACGCAATCCTGATGGTGAGGTAGCCTATCCTTTAATGTGTATTAATAGCAAACTAGAACTTGTAATAAATTTAGGCCCAAGAAAATTAGATGAAAATGAAATTGATGAAAATTTCTTTTCTGTACAAGTGAGTAGAGATGATCGATGGGGAGATAAGTGGATGGATAATGCACCCGAGGATGAATGGTACAATGAAATATCTATAATGTTTGATTTTAATAATGCTGCATCTTTAGAAAAAATTGATTCTATACTAAATAAAATTATGCAAAAAAAGTTAAGCTACAATGAGTTATTAATTTTAGAAGAATAAGTTTTAAGGATGATTACTACTTTTTATATTGAATAGACTATAAAGAGTAGAATCATAGTTATTTTTAACCATTTACCAAAAGTTTATTAGATGAATTTATATTCAATACCTGCTGATTTTATCAATGAAAAGGTGAACCTTTCATGGTGTGATATCAAATGGGGCTATGAAAATAATCTGATTACTTGTGAACTACCAATCAAAAAAGCCGAAAATATTGTGTTAACGGAGATCTATACTAAGGCTGAACTTGAGCTGTCATTCCTTATTCCTAGTGAATCAAATGATATACTTTCTTTTTTTAATGAATTATGTCAAGAGACTAATGAAGAAGAAGATTCGATAATTAGAGAAAAATGGCTTTATATACTTCTTAGTTGGTTATGGAAGAATCGCGAAAGCTTTCAAGACCCATTAAGTGAAGTTGAAAATATTTATGCTAATTTTGATTATCCTGCTGAAATAGAGAGTTTTATTACGTATATGCCTCCTACCGATGGATATGATCCATCAATACACTCTCATACGGAAAATATTAATCATTTAATGAGTAATTGGGAAAAATATTTGCAAAAAAGTGCTATTAGATTCCAGTAAATTAATTTGATATTTTATCAATAGATTTTCATTTAAAAAGAGACCTATCGATGGTCTCTTTTTTTAGCCCTCAAAACCTAAATCACCTTTAGAACCTTTATTGTTATTAATAAAGCTCTTAAAAAAGTGGGCTTTCTTTATTACACATTGCTTAAAAAATATACAGAAACCTCTTTAAAACGAGTTAGAACGCTACAAACGCGAATGATACTTTAAGTTTCACTCTTCCCAATAAGTGAGGTGAGCTATGAAATTGTTAGCTTTGGTTAGCATGGGAGTTGCAGCGAGTTATTGGTATAAAACTATAAAAAATAGCAAGCCAACTCTTCTGAAACCTAATTTTGATGAAATAGTAAAAAACTTTGTATTAGCAGAATTTAAAGCCTAATGCATTTGATAATCTTAATTAAATAAAAAGCTCATCGGAAGATGGGCTTTTTTGTTGGAGTAAAAACAGACAAGCTTATAGTTTTCATATAAAAATAAGAAAATATTGACCCATCTTAGCTTCTATATATTTGTTATAAATAAAAAAGAGACCATTAATGGTCTCTTTTGATTAAATCTTTTATTTCTAAAACCTAAACTGCTTTTTGAACCTTTTGCGCTTTTGGCAATGTCGGTTTTCTTCCCAAATACAATGCAATCATGGCACCCGTAAATGTAAGCATACATAACGGTAAAAGAGAAATAGGGAAGCTACCCGAATAATCTTTTACAATACCCATAATAGAGTTCATAAGCCCAGTACCGATATGCGCAATCGTATTCACCGCTGCAATACCTACAGCCACTAAAGTAGGCGGTAAGCGCTCAGAAACCAACGCCCAGAAAGGACCTTTAATAGCATAGTTACCCATCAAAACAAGTGAGAATAAAAGTAAGCTCAAGGTTAAAGATGAAGTAAAAATAGTAAGGAGCAAACCAAAACTGGTTACAAATAATGGAATGGCTGTGTTGAGACTTTTATTGCCACTTTTATCGGCATGTACGCCCCAAACAATCATGAAAGCGGCAGCCAAACCAAACGGAATCATATTTAAAAGACCTGTCTGCATGGCAGTTAAATGGAAGGCTTTTAAAATCTGAGGCATCCATAACGATAAAATATTGCTGGTTGCTGAACTTCCTGCATAAATAATTGCAAAGAACCATAGATATTTATTGGTAATCAGCAGCTTGAACTTACTCTTTTTCTGTTCGGCACTGTCTTGTTTTTCAGAGTTCAACAATTGATTTTTTTCAAAAGTTAAAGTGCTTGATAACCAGTCCTTTTCTTCTTGATTTAACCATTTCACATTGTTTGCGGTATTCGGCAGCCATACAAGGCACAACAAACCAAGAAGGATTGCAGGTAATGCCTCAAGAATTAAAAGCACTTGCCATCCACTTAAACCCAGTAAACCATGCAAGCCCAACAGTAAGGCAGATAATGGTGAACCAATAAAGTTAGATAAAGGAATCGCAACCATAAATACAGCAACAATTCGAGCCATGTATCGTTTAGGGAACCATAGTGTTAAATACAGTAATACACCTGGGAAAATCCGGCTTCGGCAGCACCAAGTAAAAAACGTGAAATTGCGTATGAAATCGGGCCGGTAATGAAGGCGGTACAGCAACCGACAATACCCCAAGTAATCATGATTCTGGCAATCCAGATACGTGCACCTAGCTTTTCCATAGCCATGTTACTTGGAATTTCAAATATGACATATGCAATAAAAAATAATGTCGCACCAAAACCAAAGGCAGTAGCAGTTAAACCAATTTCTTGGTTCATGGTTAAAGCGGCGAAACCAATATTCACCCGATCAATATATGCAATGAAATAACAAAGAATGAGGAAAGGAAGAATACGAAAAGAAAGTTTACGGATCGTTGACTTTTCTACTTCCGATATAGATATATCATTTTTCATACATACTCCTTATGTACGTGAGAAACCAAACAGCTCGGTAGGGTTCTGATTTAAAATTAAACATTGCTCGTGTTTATCAAACACAATATGTTTAAAAGCTTTAATCGCATCTTCATAAGTTATTAAGGATTCATGTTGGGTATGCGGCCAATCGCTTCCCCAAATGAGTTTGTGTAAAAAACCTTTTTCTTTGAAAATGTTATATGCCTGTTTGGCTATATTTATATTGTTGGGAGTAGCACCCAAACGGTAGAAACCGGACACTTTAATCCAGTGCTGTTTTACGTTAAGTAAGCTTAAAAACTTCTGATAATCTGGATCTTCAATCCCTTTAACATGGTCAACTCGGCCAAAATGGTCAATTACGACATCTAAGCTGTATTCATTTAATTGTGGTAAAAGCTGAACCAGATATTTCGGCGGTGCGTGTAATTCAACTTGCCAGTTGAGGCTTTCCACATTTCTTAAAAATTTTTGCCAGTCAGGCGTATTTAGCGCAGGAGGGTTAAGACCGAATAGATTTAAGCGAACACCTACGATGCCTTGTGCCTTGAGATTCACTAGCTCATCAAAAGTCGTCGTATGTTGAACAACGGCGATGCCTTTTAAACGGTCAGGGTATTGCTGAATTGCGTTTAACATCGCTTGATTATTGGTACCTAAAAAACTGGGTTGAACCAAAACACCATGCGTGAAATTGTGTTCATCAAGATGAGAGATAAAACTTTGTACAGTTGCATCATAATCAGGTGCATAACGTGCTGTTTCGATACTGTGGTCCTGTGTCGAAAAAACATGTGCATGTGTATCTATACAGTTCATTTTCATCTCACATTACAAATTTTAAAGCGAAAATAGCGATTAAAGCGGCAATGACTCCTACAGGAATTGCTTTAAATAACAGTTGATTAAAGAATTTGGTTTTGTCGATGTCTGCTGGTGCTGAAGCCATAATGAGGCTACCGCCAGACGAGAAAGGAGAAATCGCTGTAGACTGAGCACCAACCACAATACAAATGAACAGCATTAGTGGGTTTAGGCCAGAGGTAAGTGCAAGCGCCGGAACAATTGGAAATAAGGTAGGAGCAACCACGCCTAGAGTGCTTGAAAATACAGACATAATGGCACTGATCAGACATAAAAGTACTGGAATGACCCACACAGGAACATTGTTTGCTAACCATTCAGATAGGGTAGTAATAATGCCAAGTTTCACCCCTAATGCGATGAGCATACCGACACCGCAAATCATGATCAGTGTTCCCCAAGGTACAAGTGCAATGACCTTTTTCTCATCGGCAAGTTTCATAAGTAAACTAATGAGCGAGAAGGTAATGGCAAGGAAGGCAATATCAATTTTGGAGTTTAAAAAGCTAATCGTTTTTACATCGGGAAAAACAAGATGCAAGATTGGAAAAACTAAAACAATCGACATCATTAAAATAATAAGGAAAATAGATTGTTTCTGTTTTTTGTCGAATGGCTCAGGCTTTTGATCTTCAATTACAATTGAATTACTTTTTCTATTCCACAGGGTGTAAATTCCCAGCACCGCAATTGGAATAATTAAAGTTAAGATAAAAATGCCACTGCTATATGAAAAAGCTGTTTGTGAGCTAATGCCAGTATTTTCCATTAAGCTTCGGAAAATAATGCCACTTTGCGATGTCATAAAATTTGCGCCAGCTAAAGCGCCGTAATTTGCAGCCATCCCACCAATAATCATATTCATATTGGTTTTTTTACACAGCAGCAGTGTAATCGGTGCCATAAAGGCAAGTACTGTATAAAAACCAGCACCTAGGCCAGCAATAATGGTTGCTGCGAAAAAAATCGCTAAAGGTAAAAACTGAGGAAACTTACGGCATTTATATAAAAGATGGCTGGCAAGCTTCTCTAAAGCACCATTTGCCAAAGCAAAGTTATAAAACAAAGTAACGGATAAAATAATAAAGAAAATTTTGACAGGCCATAATTCAATAACTTCGGAAGGTTTAAGACCCATGCCAAAGCAACCAATCAGGTAGGCAAACGCTATCGTAAAAAATCCGATATTAATTTTCGTTTTATAACCTAAACCTATCGATACGGCTAAAGCCATCAGCATCAATGCAGTCATATTATCTTCCTTGATAAATATATAAACATCTAAACATATATATGTTTGGTTTTTTGTATTACACAGAACTATGCTAGTATTGTCAAATCGATTTCATAATGTTTAACGCAAATGCTTGATGAGACTGCATTTAAAAATTTTAAATTGCCAAGATATGAAAAGGTCCGTTGGGAACTTCAAAAACTACTGATCCAGTCAAAATGGACAGTCGAAGAGCCTATTCCAAGTGAACAAGAACTTGCGCAAATGTATAGCGTATCGGTAGGAACCGTTAGAAAGGCGGTTGAAGGACTGGTTGAAGACGGCTTATTGGTTAAACAGCAAGGAAAAGGAACTTTCCTCAAACAACCTAATTTTGAAAATTCGCTCATTCGTTTTTTTAGATTACGTAATAAAAAGGGCGAGTTCATTCAGCCACAAGGACAAATTAAAAAAGTAGAAGTGTGTGATGCAATACCGGAAGTAAACGCCGAGTTAGGGCTTGGGCACACTGACAAGTTGCTTTATATCGAGCGTGTCCGTAAGCATGAAGATGTCGTTGTATTAAGTGAGAGAATCTGGCTACCTGAACGCTTATTTAAAAATCTGGAAGAAATTCCAATCGCTGAGTTTGGTAACTTACTTTATCCTTTTTATTATCAGCACTGCGGTCAATTTGTTTCTTCTGCAACAGAACGGTTAACTTTTGAGAAAAATATTAAAGATAGCTATTTAAATAACCACCTTGAAGACCCTTTAGTGAAGGTATGCCGTATTGCAAAAAATCTTGAAGGTGTAGCGGTCGAATACCGTGAGTCTTATGGTTTGGCCGATAATTTTCATTATGAAATAACAATTAATTAATTCTTGATGCAGCTTAATAAAGATTTCCTTATTAAGCTGCAGAGCTGATTCACTACCGTTTATGGTTAAGTATTTCTTGTAGGAAGTGAGTCATTACCCCATAAATCGAGCATCGGCTATTCCTTGAATGCCTAGCCCATAAATGGCAAAAACACTGCCTCGCAATTGGTTGTCATCAGGGAACCTCGGAAGAGGCGGTTGCGACATAGAGGTAACAAACAAGACATCAAGATTTTTTCCACCAAAAACTGCACTGGTAATTTTTTTTACAGGCATTTCAATAATACGATCGATTTGTCCATCAGGACGATAACGTACTAACTGACCCGAATATACTTTTGCATTCCATAAGTAGCCTTCACGATCTACTGTCGAGCCATCTGCTGAACTACCGTCTGATGTATCTATCTTACAAAAAGTAGTTTTATTTGAGATTTGGCCTGTTTCAAGATCATAATCATAAGACCAGATTTCACCTTGCCATGTATCTGCAAAATAGAGCTTAGTACCATCAGGACTCCAGCAAATACTATTTGAAGTATTAATATTATTTTCTAATTTTTCTATTTTATAATTTGCATTTAATCCATAGAGAGATGCGGTATTCCCATCTTCAAGGCGGTTCATAGAGCCAAAAACGAATCGACCTTGCCGATCAACACGACCATCATTTAATCTATTTTGAGGTAGGTCTGGTTCAGGGTTACAAATAAATTTTAAGTTGCCTGTGTCAAAGTCGAGTTGATATAGCCCGTCTTCGAGCGCAACAATTGCGCCGTTATAATTTTCTTGTAAAGCAAAAGAACCTATTTTTTTATAAACTTCCCACGCCCGTATATTCCCACCGAATTCATCACAACAGAATAATCGTCCATCAACAATATCTACCCAAAATAGGCGTTGGCGAACAGCATCCCAAGTTGGGCATTCTCCAAGTTTTGTTTTTACATCTACCAGTACTTTAATTTCCATAATTCCTTTTTTAGTCCTTTTATTCAGTCACTCATCGATGAAACTAAATTAATGAAAGCTAAATATAAAAACCAATGAAAATTTTTCTTTATCTAATAAAGGATTGTTATTAGTCCTGTGAATTAAAAATGTATGGAGATAAATAGCTAAAACTAAATTGATAAATATAAGTTATTACGTGGTGTAGAAATATCATTAGTAATTCTAAATCGACTTGATAGTTTAAGAGTGGACAAATGACATAGCGTTATACGTAAAAGCATGTGGATGCATTTTAATTAAAAAGGAATTAGAAATGAGCCTAAAAAAAGTTCATCGCCACTCATGGGTATCATTAGTGATTTGCTGGATTATCTGGGTGGTTGTTGCATACGACCGAGAGTTGATTTTCCGCGCAGCCAATATGATTTGTAATGAATTTAATTTATCTCCAACGCAATGGGGATACACCATTGCTGCAATTACACTTTCTTTGGCTGTTCTTAGTATTCCGGTTGCTGCTTTAAGTGATAAACATGCGTCCGGTTGGAAGCGAGGAATTTTTCAGTGGCCCTTAGTAATTGGATTTACTTTTATTTCGTTGCTTTCAGGCATTACATCTTTAAGTTCAAGTTTCTATAAGTTTGTAACCCTACGTATTATGGTTTCTTTGGGTTGTGGGGTGGCAGAGCCTGTTGGGGTGAGTAATACCGCAGAATGGTGGCCCAAGGAACATCGCGGTTTTGCCATAGGTGCTCATCACTCAGGTTATCCGGTTGGAGCGCTACTTAGCGGTG
>NZ_POYH01000098.1:69992-76020 GCF_002899995.1 Acinetobacter sp. AKBS16
AATGGCCACCATCATTACCTATTTTGGCCCGCAAAATTGGCGCTATGCCTTTTTTCTTGGAATTATATTTGCTGTACCGGCATTAACGTTTTGGGCGATTTATTCGACCCGTAAACGTTATTCAGAGTTTCACCAATCTTGTGTAGATAATCAATTCACACCACCAACAGATTTTGTGCACGATGAAGGAGAAGAAAAAACAAGTACGCATAGTACATGGGAACGTTTAAAACAAACTCTAAGTTCTCGGGGAATTGTGTTTACCGCAGCCAGTACTTTAATTACCCATGTAGTTTATATTGGTTTTTTAACTATCTTTCCTGCATTTTTATACAATATTGTCGGGTTAGATCTGGCGAAATCGGCTGGCTTGAGCGCTGTATTTACAATTACCGGCATGATGGGGCAAATTATTTGGCCGACTTTGTCCGATAAGATTGGCAGACGTCTCACATTGATTTTATGTGGTTGTTGGATGGCGGTCAGCATTGCAAGTTTTTGTTTAACCTCAGGCGTGGTTTCCGTCATCGCAATACAACTGTTTTTTGGTCTATCTGCCAACGCAATTTGGCCTATTTTCTATGCGACAGCATCAGATTATGCGCCAGCCGGAGCAATTGGAACTGCAAATAGTTTAATTACAGTTGCTCAGTATGTAGGTGGGGCAGTCGCACCGATTATTATGGGATATTTGCTTACGAGCTTTGGTGGTTGGCATAGTCATCAGGGGTATATCTGGTGTTTTCTCTTAATGTCATGTTGTGCGTTTATTGGCGTGATTTTGCAAATTATATTGGGTTATCTCATTAAAAAAGAAAAATTAGAACAAGTTGATAATTTAAGTTTGAGTGCAAATTAAATTATTATCTATTTCAAGTTTTTAATCTTATTTTCATCTCTGATGAGGCACCAGCAAAGTATGTCGATATTGGAATACTTTGCTGGCATTGAAAAGAAAACTAACTCTGCCAATACGGTGTGTCTCCATAGATTTCTGCAAAATAATCGATCACTGCTCTAATATTGAGTGGTGGATGGCGGACATTGGGATAAATGGCTGCGATATGCTGGGGGTGCGATTTAATCGCGACTTCATATTCAGGTAAAAGCTTTATTAAATCACCTTGTTTTAAAGCTTCGCCAATCAGCCAATCAGGAAATAAAACAATCCCCATGCCATGAAGCGCGGCTGTCATTAAACTCTCGGCATTATTCGATGAAAGTAACGGGGTAATTGGATAATGTACCCATTCTTCATTGGGCTTTCTCACTAACCAGCGGTTAGGACCTTCAAAACCTTTATAAACTAGGCACTTGTGTTGATTAAGTTCTGCTGGGTGGTCGAGCGTACCGTATTTGGCAACATACTGAGGAGAGGCAGCCAAATGATATTTCTGTGTACCAAAAATACGGGCATGAAATGATGAATCAGTCAGTGCTCCAATACGAAATATTAAATCTGTGCTTTCGCGTAATGGGTCTATAAATTCATCGGTTTGAATTAGTTCTATTAGAAGCCTTGGATAACGCTCTGATAAACCCGCCAACCACGGCGCAATATGCCGTTGACCAAAAAATACAGGGGCATTAATTCGGACGAGTCCAGATGGTTCTATGGTTTTATCTTGCAATGCCTTTTGAGCTTCATCAAATTGTTCGGTAATTCTTTTTGCATACTCAAAAAATAATTTGCCCGATTCCGTTGGTGTGATTGCTCGTGTATTTCGGTAGAAAAGTTGCTGCCCCAACGCATCTTCAAGTTGTTGAATGGTTCGAGAAATCATGGAGGCAGACACATCTTCTTTACGTGCTACATTCGAGAAGTTTTGAGCATTGTAAACACTAATAAAGAAGCGAAGCGTGCGGATATCAATCGAATTTGTTAAATCCATTTGTGCAATTTCTGCAAAAGTGATTCATGCATTATGCTGTTTTTCTGATGAATTGGCTACCTTAGTATTCGTTGCCTAGATACAGATGAGGCAATGTAGATGCAAATTCTATTACTACTCCTAACCATTTTAGGGGGAATGGGGCTATCGGTCGAAGCTGGGCTTTTAGGGCCGTTAGGAAAGGAAGTAGGTGAGTTGTGGGCCACTTTTAGTATTTTTGGTGTGGGTGCAGCACTTACTTTTTTACTCATGTTGTTTTTTAGCCCACGCAATAGCCCTTCATTTTTTACACTTCCATCTTGGCAATTACTCGGTGGCGTTTTAGGTCCGGCTTACGTCATTATTTTGACCATTACCACTCCAATTATTGGCATTGCAATGACCATGATTGGCATTTTAGCGGGACAGGTATCTAAAAGTCTGATTATCGACCACTATGGTTTACTGGGGACTCCACATCGGAAAGTAGACCGTAAACGGGTAGTGGCACTCATCTTTATTATTGCCGCACTTGTACTTGTGTCAAAAGCGTAGGAGACAGCCATGACAATTTTAATGATTCTTCTCGCCGTCATTGGTGGTGCTTTACTGAGTGTACAGGCCGCAATTAATGGTCAACTTGGAGCAAAAGTTGGTGTATTTCGTAGTGCTTTTTTGACTTTCTCGGTCGGTGCTCTAATTACGGCTCTCCTTATTTTTTACTTTGAACCTAAACAAACCTTAACACTATTAGATGTTCCTAAATGGCAGTTATTAGGCGCCATGTGTGGCGTACCTTATATTGTCATTATGGTACTGGCTGTACAAAGAATTGGGGCTGCAGTTGCTACGGTGGCTGTGATTTTTGGGCAACTTTTGATGAGTATCTTGATTGATAACTTTGGCTGGTTCGGCAATGAAACGCTTCCTTTTTCACTGTATCGATTAGGGGCGCTAATTTGCTTAGGGATTGCTTTATATTTTATTTATTCAAGCAGTAAGGATAAAAAGGTAGAAGGGTAATGCTGTAAAAAATTTTATAAAGACTTTGTGTGGAGCAATTTATCCCTCTACGCAAAGTCTTTTTATTTTTATTAGATTTTAATAGTATCTGATTAAATATTCTATTCAGAAAAAAGTTCAAAACATACTCTTCTTAACCATTGGTTGCTTGGTGTTTGATGAACTCGTGCATGCCAATGCTGCTTCACGCTATAAGTTGGAAAATGATAAGGCGGTTCTAAGACTTTTAGGCCACCTCTGACTAAAAGCACCTGACTTAAATAATGAGGAATAGTCGCAATCGCATCTGTGTCTTGAACAACTAATCCAACGCCTAGATAGCTTGGGAGGCGAACCAGAATATTTCGGTTTACTCCAAGTTTTTGTAACTCATGCTCCAGAACATAGTGTCCACCAGTTGCGAAAATATCGACATGCAGCTCTTGGCGAAATTCTTGATCTGATAGTGTTGTCCTTGTAAGCCTTGGGTGTTCTTTACTGGCAATACAAATATAACGTTGCTGGAAAAGTGTTTGCTGATAAAAACCCGCTTCGAGCTGAGGCAAAAAACCAATGGCTAAATCAATATCTCCATTTGACATCATGACTGGTGTATTGGCATCAATTGGGACAATTTCTAAGCGAATATTAGGTGCATGTGCACGTAAATAATTGATCAGTTTAGGTAATAAAACCAGATGGCTAATATCAGTCATGCTGATTTTAAATTGATAATTTGAAGTCTTTGGATCAAATTCAATATTGTAGTTTTGAACCAGTTTCAGTCGGTTCAGAATTTCTACAACCAGCGGAAATATTTGTTTAGATAACTCAGTAGGTTGCATCTTATTTTCAATACGGACAAAAAGTGGGTCCTGAAAATGCTCACGTAATTTATTTAACGCAATACTTAAAGTTGGTTGTCCAATTTCAAGCTGTTCGGCAGCTTTAGACACACTGCTATGTTTATAAATTTCAAAGAAAATTTGCAAAAGCCGAGTATCAAGATCAAACACTTTAATTTCCTTGTATTGATTTTATCAATACAGACTATTGTTTTTTGTGCATGGATTCAACAATTTTCGATTGTTAAATTGATGATCAAGGAAGAATAGGTCGTAAAAGTACAAAGCATTCTTGTACAAATTGGCCTTAAATAGAGGATCTGAAATGGAACATTTAGCAACACTAGATGACTTACCGAAACGTTATCTTGGTCAACTTGAAGAATCAAATTTAGTCCCTTTATGGCCAAGTTTACGCAATGTATTACCTCCGCATAAACCGATGCCGCAGACCATAGCAACTGCTTGGTATTTTCAGAATATTAAACCTTTATTGCTTGAAGCTGGTGAGTTAACACCAATTGAAAAAGCTGAACGCCGTGTATTGGTTTTAGCCAATCCCGGACATGGTCTGGAAAATATGAAAGCCAGTTCGGTCATGTATCTTGGCATGCAGCTTTTATTACCAAAAGAGTGGGCACCATCACATCGACATACCCCAAATGCAGTGCGTCTGATTGTTGAAGGTGAAGGGGCGTATACGACTGTTGAAGGTCAAAAATGCATGATGGAGCATGGGGATTTAATCCTTACACCATCAGGTCTTTGGCATGAACATGGACATGATGGCGATGAGCCAGTGATCTGGTTAGATGTACTGGATTTACCTTTAGTTTATTACATGGAAGCTTCTTATGTACAACCGGGTGAAATCCAAAAAGTAACCAGTGCCGGAAATGCTCATCATTATGGAACTGGCATTGTACCAACAGCACATTTTACCCGTGAAAATACTTCATATCCGATCATGCGTTACTCTTGGAAAGAAACCAAAAAAGTTTTGCATGCGCTTGCAGATGATAAAAACCATCAAGCTCCAATTCAGGTGACATACATCAATCCAGAAACTGGTGATGATTGTCAAAATATTATTGGTTACTCAGCTTTAATGCTCAGACCAAATGAAACTTTACAGCTCCAACCGCGCTCTACTGCCCAAATTTTTCATGTGATTGATGGTCAGCTCCAAGTCAAAATCGATCAGAAAGATTTCAATTTAAATAAAGCTGATACGGCATGTGCGCCATGTTTTTCACATATTGATTTAATCAATACCTCAGATCAACCATGTTATTTGTTTATTGCAGATGAGGCGCCCTTACAACGGAAACTGGGTTTGTACTCTGTGCGTGAGCGCCAGTAAATAGAATATTTTATAAGGATATAAATCATGTCAAATACTCAACAACCGATATTAATTGCGGGTGGCGGCATTGGTGGGTTTGCAGCCGCACTCGCTTTGGCAAAACAAGGCTTTAAGGTACAGGTTTTTGAACAGGCCCCTGAAATTGGTGAGATCGGAGCAGGAATTCAACTAGGGCCGAACGCATTTCATGCTTTTGATGCGCTAGGAATTGGTGAAATTGCTCGCAGTAAAGCGGTCTATACCGATTATATGGTCATGCATGATGCGATTGATGAATATCAGGTCGGCAAAATTCCAACCGATGAAAAATTCCGTGAACGTTTCGGTAACCCATATGCGGTGATTCACCGTGCCGATATTCATGGTTCATTGGTCGAAGGTGCAAAACAATACGGCAACTTGGAAATTATCACTAATTGTCATATTCAAAAAGTTGACCAAGATGATGCTGGTGTAACAATTACCGATCAAAACGGGAAACAATATCATGGTCAGGCACTTATCGGTGCTGACGGTGTTAAATCCGTTGTGCGTGATACCTATGTGGGTGACCCTGCATTGGTTACAGGTCATGTGGTTTACCGTGCTGTTGTACCTGAAAGCGAGTTTCCTGAAGACTTGAAATGGAATGCAGCCAGTATTTGGGTAGGGCCAAATTGCCATCTTGTGCATTATCCACTGCGCGGTGGAAAGGAATATAACGTTGTAGTGACGTTTCATAGCCGTGAGCAAGAACAGTGGGGCGTAACTGATGGCTCCAAAGAAGAAGTACTGTCTTATTTTCAAGAAATTTGCCAGAAAGCACGTCAATTGATTGAGTTACCAAAAAGCTGGCGCCGCTGGGCAACTGCAGACCGTGAACCGATTGAAACATGGACTTTTGGGCGTGTGACATTACTTGGCGATGCGGCACATCCGACCACGCAATATATGGCGCAAGGTGC
>NZ_POYH01000098.1:76103-83179 GCF_002899995.1 Acinetobacter sp. AKBS16
GTATGGCGATGGAAGACGCCGTAACTTTAGGTGAAGCGTTACGTGTTACTGACCATGACATTTTAAAAGCTTTTGATATTTACCAAAAAGCACGAGTAGCACGTACAGCACGTATTGTTTTATCTTCACGTGAAATGGGCAAAATTTACCATGCCAAAGGTGTGGAACGCTTAGTTCGCAACGATTTGTGGCGTGGACGTCCTACGGAACGTTTTTATGATGCAATGGAATGGTTATATGGCTGGAATGTCAATAAATGCCTTGATGCAGTGAAAAACTATCAAGGGAATGTGGCATGAAACTTTATAGCTTTTTCCGTAGTGGCACATCACATCGAACCCGTATTGTGTTGAACCTAAAGGGTTTGGCTTATGAAGCGACTTATATCTCGCTCGCTAAAAACGAACACCATCAAGCTGCTTTTAAAGCTTTAAATCCGCAAGGGTTTGTACCAGTACTTGAAACTGAATCGGGAAACTTGTTGCAAAGTCCAGCCATTATCGAATGGCTAGAAGAACAATATCCTGAACCTGCTTTATTACCTACAGATGTATTGGGTCGTGAAAAAGTCCGTGCCATTGCTGCATTAGTTGGATGCGATGTTCATCCCCTAAATAACAAGCGTGTTCTTGAATATTTACGCCAGAACTTAGGGCTGGATGATACACAAATCAATGCATGGTGTGCCAAGTGGATTCAAGATGGATTTACTGCTTTAGAGCATATTTTGGAACAAGACCAGAATCGCGAAAAGTTCTGCTATGGCAAGCAACCGACCATTGCAGATGCCTATTTGGTTCCACAAGTAGTTTCTGCTGAGCGTTTTAAAGTCGATTTATCGGTTTATCCAAACATTAATGAGATTTACCAACATTGCATGACGCTAGAAGCATTTCAAAAGGCAGCGCCTGAACAGCAGGCCGATGCATTTTGAGTCGTGATTAACTTAATAGAAGGAATTTACATATGTCATTTATTTTCGAACCAATGACCACTGCGGGTCTATTTATTCACGGCTCAGAGCATAAATTTCCAGTACGCCGTATATATTGCGTTGGCCGTAACTATGCTGCTCATGCACGTGAAATGGGTTTTGACCCAGACCGTGAACCACCATTTTTCTTTTGTAAGCCAAATGATCTTGAGTCGGTTGTCCCGGTAAATACAGATGCGGTTGATATTCCATATCCATC
Organism: Acinetobacter sp. AKBS16; assembly: GCF_002899995.1. Classification (NCBI taxonomy): domain Bacteria; kingdom Pseudomonadati; phylum Pseudomonadota; class Gammaproteobacteria; order Moraxellales; family Moraxellaceae; genus Acinetobacter; species Acinetobacter sp. AKBS16. The sequence goes on from NZ_POYH01000098.1 coordinate 77,297, forward strand.
TGAAACTTCAAATTTTCATTATGAAATCGAGTTGGTCGTTGCAATTGGTAAAAATGCCAAAAATGTCTCAGTTGAGGATGCAGTGAACTATATCTATGGCTATGCCGTTGGTTTAGATATGACACGCCGTGACTTACAGATGGCAATGCGTGAAAAAGGCCGCCCATGGGAAATCGGTAAGGCTTTTGATTTTTCTGCACCAGTTGGCCCAATTCATCCGATTACTCAAACGGGTGAAATCAATAATGCCGATATTCATTTAACGGTAAATGGTAAAACCGAACAGCACAGCGATGTCAGTCATCTGATTTGGTCTGTGGCCGAAACGATTGCCAATTTGTCTACGCTATTTGAACTAAAAGCAGGTGATTTGATTTTTACAGGAACTCCAGAAGGCGTGGGTGCGGTAGTGAAAGGTGATGTTATGCGTGCAGACATTACCGGACTGACTGGAATTACGGTGAAGGTGAAATAAATCAAATTGATCTGATTTATTGAAATCGGTGCTCAACCTAAATAAAAAATACAGTTGGGCACCTTTGCTAAGGATTGCATATACGCCAATGTATTGGCGAAAGGAGCTCTCATGTCTCAAAATTCTATAGACGTACAAAGTTTCATTGATGAAATACCGCTATCGTCTTTGCAAAAATTAATCATGTGGTTGTGTTTTTTGATCGTTGCGATTGATGGTTTCGATACCGCAGCAGTTGGGTTTATTGCACCTGCTTTAAAGGCAGAATGGGGGTTGCAAGCAACCGATTTGGCACCTTTATTTGGCGCTGGTTTATTTGGACTGATGGCAGGTGCACTCATTTTTGGGCCGTTATCCGATAAATTAGGCCGTAAACCGATTTTGATTGGTTCAGTCATCATGTTTGGAATTGCCAGTGTTTTTGCCTCTTTTTCACCAGATTTACAAACCCTAATTATTTGGAGATTTCTCACTGGATTGGGCTTAGGTGGGGCTTTACCTAATGCAATTACTCTAACCTCTGAATATGCGCCTACATCTCGCCGTTCTAATTTAGTGACCATGATGTTCTGTGGTTTTACCATTGGTTCTGCTCTTGGTGGCATTTTTTCAGCTCAGCTACTTCCTCATATTGGTTGGCACGGTATTTTGCTTATTGGGGGAGTGTTACCTTTAGCGACTGTACCTTTCTTATATTTTTTACTACCTGAATCCCTTCGCTTTTTAGTACTTAAAAAGAAGAGTCCCGAGAAAATTGAAAAGATTATTCACCGTATCGCACCGCATTTAAATAACACACCAACTTTGGTTCCAACAGTCAATGAAGTTGAAAAATCAACTTTGAAAGATTTGTTTAATAAAGGCTTTGCTTTAGGCACTTTTTTGATTTGGTTTACCTTTTTTATGAGCCTTCTCATTATTTATATGATTTCAAGTTGGATGCCTACTTTATTAACCAATGAGGGCTTTAATTTATCCAACGCATCATGGCTTACTTCAATTTTCCAAATAGGTGGAACCATTGGTGCCATTGTTTTAGGCCTGCTAATGGATAAGATGGATGCAACCAAAATTTTAAGTACGGCTTATGTTTTTGGTGGTTTTTTTCTGATTTGCTTAGGGTTTGGAATTGAACAGGCAAATGCGGTTTTATTGATGTTTGCTATGTTTGGGGTAGGTGCTGGAATTAGTGGATCACAAGTGGGAGCAAACGCTTTTGCATCTAGTTTTTATCCAACACATTGCCGTGCAACAGGGGTAAGTTGGGCCAATGCAGTAGGGCGCTCAGGGTCGATTGTGGGATCAATTATGGGCGGCTGGTTAATGTCATTAAATCTCTCCAGTTTTGAAATTTTAAGTATTTTAGCGATACCTGCATTTTGTGCCGCGGTTTCGTTGTTACTCATTAAACGTTTAAAGAAAAATCAATCTCAAGTTTTAGTCGCTTCGAATTGAGTCAACACGATTCCACTGAAAAAATATATGTCTGTACCAAAGGATGGCGCAGACAATAGTTAAAGGATGATTTGTTTCATGAAATATTTAAAAATCGAATATTTAAAGTTTTCTACTCTTTTATTTATCTGTAGTGGTCATTCAATATTGTGGGCAGCAGATACCACTCAACAAGACGAAGATGAATGGAAATTCACGCTAAAGAATGCCTATATAAACCGTGACTTTGATAATGATGCAATCAAAGATACGGGCAGTTGGTCTCAGGCAGCTTCATTATTTTATAAGTCGAAAATGCATGACACCCCACTGCAAATTGCAGATAAGCCCATTACCATTGGTGCCGATGCTTCTGTTCAATATGCCGTTCGCTTGAGCTCAGATAAACACGTTGCGGACACGGTTTTACCTTTTAATAAAGAAACTCAGTCACAAGCATCGGACTTTTTAAAATACGGCGCAACTTTAAAACTAGGCTACGACAAATCCCTTTTAAGTGTCGGTGAACTCTGGTTAGACCTGCCTGTAACGGCTGTTGATGCTAGTCGTCAGTTACTCACTTCGTATTGGGGAACCAATCTTAAGTCACAACTTTCAGATCAGCTCTATGCAGAAATTGGACGAGTTGAAAAAGTTTCGCCACGACATGAAGAAGATTTTAAAAAGTTTTCTTTTACAGCGAACGGCATTACCAAAGAATCTGATGGCTTAAATTATATTGATCTGCGATATCAATTCACGCCGTCTTTAAAGGCTGAATATTACTTCGGTAATTTAGAAGATCTGTATAATAAACACTATGTAGGACTTGAGCACAATTGGAAACAATCTAATTTTGCTCTTACGTCTAAATTTAAATACTTCAATGCAAAAGATGATAGCAATACTTTTGATATTGATGCGCAGAACATTGGTTTACTTGAAACTGTAAAAGTAAAAAACCACACCTTTGGCTTGGGCTATCAGCAGATCATTGGTGAGTCAGCTTATCCGCTACCGGATGGTTTTTTACCAGAAACCTATTTTATTAACTGGAACGCTACTGGTTTCTTTAAAGAAGACGAAAAGTCTTACCATGTGATGTACGGCTACGATTTTAAAGACTATGTGTCTGGCCTAAATGCGATGGTGAAATATGTTTACGGTCATGACTTTAAAGCTGCCAATGGCGAGAAAAACCACGAAACCGAGTCGAATGTGATTTTAAACTATACGTTTCAACAGCCTTTCTTAAAGGGTGTTGCCCTGCAATACATTCGAATTGATTACAACGTAAAACATGGCAATGACTTTGGCGAAGATCGCTTTTTTGTAAACTATACCAAGAAGTTTTAAAGACTTTTTAAAACTCATTATTAAAAAAGAGACCATAAAAGGTCTCTTTTTTTCTTTCATATTCCAAGGTTTAGACTAACTATTTAGTCGTATCCACAGAAACCACAACAGATAGACCAGGACGCAACAATTTAATATCAGGTTGGTTCTCAAGGAGTTTGATGCGTAAAGGTAAACGCTGAACAATTTTAGTAAAGTTACCCGTCGCATTTGTTGCTGAAATTGGCGAGAAGAATGTACCAGTCGATGGTGAAAAACTGTCTACCACACCTTTTAACTCAACATTGTAAGCGTCGACATAAACAGTGACAGGCTGGCCGATTTTAATTTGTTTTAGCTCAATTTCACGGAAGTTTGCTTCTACATACACTTGATCTAAAGGCACAACCACCATGAGTGGATTACCTGCGCCAACAAAGTTGCCCACATTTGCAGACTTTTGCCCAATCATGCCATCAATAGGTGCTCGAATTTCTGTATAGCTCAGATTCAGTTTTGCTTTATCAAGCGCAGCTTGGGCTTGTTTCAAAGCCGCTTGTTTAGCTTGAACCTGAATCTTATATTGGTTGAGCTGATACTGCGCATCAATGATTTTTTCTTTACTGCTGTCCAAGTCGGCATATTGCTCGGTCAATGTGGTTTTTGACTGTTGTGTAATCAATCTAGATTCAGCACCAAGTGCCTGTAATTGCTCATAGCGTGCGGTATTATCTTTGGTGAGTTTAATGCCAGCTTCTACTTTTCTAAGCTGGGCCTCTGTTTCTCGAATAACAGTTGGTTGTCTTTCTACGGCCAGCATTGCTTCATTTAAGTCAGCTTGTGCTTTGGCATAATTAGATTCAGCTTCAGCTAAAGCCGCCTGATAATCACGTGCATCAATCCGTGCCAAAAGCTGGCCTTTTTTTACGGTCTGGTGATCTTTAATATAAATTTCTTCAATATTACCTGACACTTTGGGAGCAATGGTTGAGTACTCGACATCTACCCGTGCATCGTCAGTTTTAACAACGGAAGAAGGTAAAAATATAACTTTTAAAATCCATAAAATGGAAACTAGAACGATAATAAATGCAATAACCATAACCCAGTGTTTCTTAAGATATTGCATCTTTGTTAACTTGGGTGACTCGGTCATGGAGTGATCTTGGGCTTCGAGAGTACTCATAAAGATTTTCCTGAGTTATGACTATTCATTAACTTAATGAGAGCAATGCGTGGTGGATAAGTTCTAACTGGCAAAATCAGCATAACGATAAATAAAATTGCAGTAAGTCCCGCTAAAATCAGATATTGATCACTAATGACTAAAACAGATTGCTGTGCCTGAATCGCAGAATTTAAGGCAGATAAACCACCGGAAACACGTTCGGTACCCTCTGCACTCAGCACAGGCGGGGTAAGAGGATTAATAACAGGACCTTGAATATTTTGAAAAACATGTTGTGCAGTATTTTCAATCAGCCGTGTTGAATGGTATTCACCACGTACTCGATTGACCCAGTCTAAAAGGCACACACCAAGTACGCCGCTAATAGCACGCGGGGTGTTAATCATAGGTGAAGCATAGATTGCCATAGTTGGGTGGACACTATTAGTACCCATCATGAGGAGCGAAAGCACTACACAGGTTTGTCCTAAACATGAGATTGCATGCCAAAAATAGAATTGGTCTTGGTTCCAAGTCGTATCAAGCTGACTTGCACCTAAGCAGCCAACCATAACCAAAAGTAAACCAAACCCATGTACATATCGGCTATCAACCCAAGCTTGGTTCAAAACTTTAATAACAATCGGGATATAGATAAATTGTAATGCGGCAATTTGTAAGCCAATCCACATGGTTTGAGTGGGCTTATAACCATGCACAGCGCTTAAGTAATTAAGGGGTAATGTACTGGTTGACATACCAATAACCACAAAGCAGAACAACGCAATAACAGCATAACCAAAATTTCGTATTTCGAGCATTTGCGGTTTAATTAATGGTGTTGGATAGCGCCATTCATGTATTAAAAATAAAGGGAGGGTAATGGCACTCATTAAAGCCAAAACACAAATCAATTTTGAATGGAACCAGTCCAAATGATTGCCATGCAAAAGCATGGTACTAAGGCTTGCCAAACCAATAATGGCTAGAATCGCGCCAGTCCAATCGTAAGTTTTTATTCTTGAGTAATTTAATGGATCTTGCGGAATACCGAAGTAAACTAACGCAGCACTTAAAGCACAAAAAGGGATGGTTTGGAAAAATATCATCTTCCAACCAATCACATCTAAATAAAAGGCAGCAAGCGCAGCGCTTAAGTTTGGGAAAAAAGTTGCTGTTAATGCATAGCAGGCCAAGCCCCATAGACGAATTTCAGGTCCTAGGAATCTAAGTGCACATGCCATTAATAAAGGAATAGTTAAACCATTGGCGAGTCCTTGTAAGCCCCGTAATAAATAAAATATTTCGATATTTGGGCTAAAAGGAATTAAAACGCTAGAGAAGAGGCAAAGTCCTATCGCAAAAAGAAGAACCCGACGCATAGAAAAAATAACCGCCCAACTGGTGGACAGGATCATCCCAATAATCATGGCACTGGCATAAATACTGCTGACCCAATAACCAGAGTCGC
>NZ_POYH01000098.1:83269-91671 GCF_002899995.1 Acinetobacter sp. AKBS16
CTCACCGCGAATATCGACCAAGGTAATGCTGCTAATTCGGTTATTAAATTCGACAGTCATGGCTGCAAAAATTGCACCTGCCAAACCGATGAGTGGTCGTATATTCATCTTTTACCTTAAATTTAAAAATGAGCTTAATGCTTATAGCGGTGATTAAGCTCAACTGTACCGATCGGTACTCTACTATCTTATTAAATTTACGTCAATTCTCGATTTTGAACTTTTCGATGAGTTACACTAAGAATGAAATTGCTAAATATGTTTGTAGGGTCGTATGTCTGATTGCACTAAAACGAATGAGAAAGATCAAAAAATTCTGGATGCAGCAACAAAGTTTTTTCTGATCCATGGTTTTAGTGGAACAACCACAGATATGATTCAAAAAGAAGCGGGCGTTTCAAAAGCGACCATGTATGGTTGTTTTAAAAATAAAGAAGCGATGTTTGCTGCGGTCATTGAACGTCAATGTACCAACATGCAAAAACAAATTATGTCGGTCGAGACAAAAGCCAAAAATTTACGTTCAGCCTTAACCGAAATTGGGAAAACTTATCTGTGCTTTATCTTATCGCATTCAGGTTTGGCTTTTTTTAGAGTCTGTATTGCAGAGGCTGTAAGGTTCCCGGAATTATCCGAAAAGTTCTTTGAAGTGGGACCACAACGTCTGGCAAATATTATTGCAGGTTATCTTGAAAAGTCGGTTAAACAAGGAGAAATTGAATTAACATCTTCTTCGGAAGTCGCAGCAAATATATTTTTATCACTGTTAAGAAGTGATGCCCACTTAAAATGTTTGACTCATCCTGATTATTTAATCTCAGCTGATGAAATTAGTATTTGGGTTGAATATGCTGTTGATTTATTTTTAAAAAATATTAATTACAAACTAGATTGATATTAAGGAACTTATACCTCCTTAAAAAACCTAAATGTAGAAGTAAAAAAGAGACCAACTCGTGGTCTCTTTTTATTCTTAGATCGCTTCTCTAGTCATCTCACCATTGACCAGTCTTAAAATCTGCAATGGGTTGCTGTCTTTTAAGGCTTCCGGTAATAAACTTTGCGGATAGTTCTGGTAACACACAGGTCTTAAGTAACGGTCAATGGCCAAGGTTCCGACTGAGGTACCTCGTACATCAGAGGTCGCTGGGTATGGCCCGCCGTGTACCATCGCATCACACACCTCAACACCTGTTGGGTAGCCATTTATAAGTAATCGCCCAGCTTTTTCTTCTAATACAGGAACTACATCTGCAAACTCGGTTAAGTCAGCTTCATCGGCAATTAAAGTCGCAGTCAGTTGCCCATTCATGCTTTGTAGTGCCTGAATGAGTTGGGCTTTATCTTCAACTTCAATGATGACTGTGGTTGGCCCAAAGATTTCTTCTTGCAGAAGTTGGTCACCCGCCAGCAATAATTCAACATCAGCTTTAAACAGTTGCGGTTGCGCCTGATTGCCTTGTTGAGCCTGACCTGCCAAATGCTTAATGCCTTGATGCTCGGTTAAGTGCTCAAGACCAGCGGTATAACTTTTTAAGGTGCCGGCATTGAGCATAGTTTGTGCAGGCTTAGCCCCCATAATTTCAGTCAGGTTGCTAATAAGCTGGCTAAATTCAGCTGATTTAATACCCAAGATTAAACCCGGATTAGTACAGAACTGACCACAGCCTAAAACTACTGAATCTGCCAAGTCCTGTGCAATTTTTTCTCCACGGTTTTTTAAGGCATCAGGCAACATCAACATCGGGTTAATACTACTCATTTCTGCAAACACCGGAATCGGTTGTGGACGGGCTGCGGCCATATCACATAAAGCTCGTCCACCACGTAATGAACCGGTAAAACCCACAGCCTGAATTAAAGGGTGCTTAACCAGTGGTTCACCCACGCCATTACCGTAGATCATGTTAAATACACCTTTAGGCATATTTGATTTTTCTACGGCACGCTCAATTGCCTGCGCTACAAAGTCTGCTGTGGCCATATGTCCACTATGGGCTTTCACTACTACAGAGCAACCTGCTGCCAGTGCCGAAGCAGTGTCACCACCCGCAGTTGAGAATGCTAAAGGAAAGTTACTTGCCCCAAAGACTGCCACAGGGCCAACACCGATTTTAATCTGACGCAAGTCTGGGCGAGGTAAAGGCTGGCGCTCAGGCAAAGCGGTATCAATACGGGCACCTAAAAAATCACCACGGCGCAGCACTTTGGCAAATAAACGCATTTGCCCACTGGTACGGGCACGTTCACCTTGTAAACGTGCAAGTGGCAAAGCGGTTTCCTGTGAGACAATTTCAAGAAAATCTGTACCCAAAGCATCGAGTTCATCAGCAATATTTTCTAAAAAAGTAGCACGCTGTTCAGGTGATGTATGACGATAAGTCTTAAACGCTTGACTGGCTGCTTCACAGGCCTGATTAATCTCTTGCTCGGTTGCATGGTGAAACTCATAAGGCAGAGCTTCACCAGTCGTAGCATGAATGCTTTTTAATAAGGTTGTACCTTGTGCGCTGCGCGAACCGCCAATAAAGTTGTGTCCGATAATGGTCATAACAAATATCCTGAAATTAATGAGAGTGTCTTGGAAGGTTGTCTTGGTTTACGACTCGCATATATAAAGTTGCGGGTTCCAAACAACCACCAGTAGATAATTGACCTACCATGTTGCGATACATTTCTTGCCAAGGTGTTTGAGATGGAGATACCGTCGGTTTCCATTCACGGCGGCGTTGTTCTAACTCTTCGTCAGAAATGAGCACGTTGACAGAACGTTTATTTAAATCAATACGTAAACGGTCATTGGTTTTAAGTAAGGCAATTCCACCGCCTACCGCCGCTTCGGGTGACATATTGAGAATAGATGGGCTGGCAGAAGTTCCACTTTGGCGGCCATCTCCTAAGCAAGGCAGTGAATCAATCCCTTTTTTAATTAACTCCGCTGGTGGAGCCATATTGACGACTTCAGCACTACCCGGATAACCCACCGTACCTGCGCCACGAATGACTAAAATACAATGTTCATCAATGTTTAAGGCAGGGTCATTGATACGTGCGTGATAGTCTTCGGGACCTTCAAAAACGATTGCGCGTGCTTCGAAGCTATTTTCATTGTTTGGATCTGATAAATAGGTTTTTTTAAATGCTTCGCCCACTACAGACATTTTCATAATGGCACTGTCAAAAAAATTGCCGCTGAGCACAATAAAACCGGCACCATGTTTAAGAGGTTGTTCATAAGGGAAAATGACATCTGCATTTGAGGTTTTTGCATTTTTGGCAATTTCCCCAATTGTTTTACCGCTAACCGATGCACAATCTTCGTGTAATACACCAGCTTTTTGTAATTCGTGTAAAACGGCAGGAACACCACCCGCACGGTGGAAACCTTCACCCAAATATTTACCCGCCGGCATACAGTTCACAATGAGCGGAATGTTTTCACCCACACGTTGCCAGTCTTCTAAACTTAGCTCAATACCCATATGACGGGCAATTGCAATGAGGTGAGGAGGACAGTTACTCGAGGCACCTAAAGCTGAGGCTACTGCGATTGCATTTTCAAAAGATTGTTTGGTCATAATTTTAGAAGGACGTAAATCTTCTAAAACCATTTCACATATTCTTTTGCCGGTCATATAGGCCATTTGCCCACGTTCACGATATGGTGCCGGAATACTTGCACATGTCGGTAAAGACATACCCAACGCTTCTGCCAAAGCATTCATGGAAAGTGCAGTGCCCATGGTGTTGCAATGCCCGACTGAAGGTGAAGCAGAAGTGGTCATTTCCATGAACCCTTCATAGTCAATTTCACCAGTGGCAAGTAAGTTTCTTGCATGCCAAAGCACAGTGCCGGAACCAATTAACTCACCTTTAAAATGACCATCTAGCATTGGCCCACCAGACAACACAATTGCAGGTATATCTGTTGTGGCTGCTGCCATTAAACATGCAGGAGTAGTTTTGTCACAACCAGTGGTCAGCACTACACCATCAAGCGGATAACCATGCAAGATTTCAACCAAACCTAAATAGGCCAAGTTGCGGTCAAGTGCAGCAGTTGGACGACGGGTTTGTTCTGCAATCGGGTGGACGGGGAATTCCATTGGAATACCACCCGCGTCTCGAATACCCGCTTTAACGCGTTCAGCAAGTTCTTTGTGATGACGGTTACATGGGGTCAAATCACTACCGGTTTGTGCAATTCCAATAATCGGGCGACCTGATTGTAACTCGGCGCGGGTCAAACCATAATTCATGTAGCGCTCAACATATAAAGCGGTCATGTCGGCATGTTCAGGATCATCAAACCATTCTTGGCTACGTAAAAAAATCCGTTTATTTTGATCATTCATTTTTTGATCCTTTCACTCATACTTTTTGAAATTTAGTTTATTTACGGAATGAATCTTGCAATTCAACCGATCGATAATACGTGAAAATTATAGTAATTCACGCTGCTTCAAATTACGCATCAAAGCATTTATTCCAAAATTCCACGGTGTTGCTTTATCACTGGTCATAACCGTGTTGTACAAAGTACCAAGTTTAGGCGAATGAATACGGACGACATCTCCAACTTTATGGGTAAAGCCAGCCCCAGCTTGTTCTCGATCTTGAGTCGGTGCAAATAAAGTACCCAAGAACAAAACAAAACCGTCTGGATATTGATGGTTTTCATTAAGAGTTTGTTGAATTAAATCTTCAGGATCTCGGCTAATTTGCGACATAGAACTCACACCATTTAACACAAAGTTATCGGTGCCTTGAATTTGCAGTTCAACATCGCAAGTACGAATATCATTTAAAGTAAAAGTATGGTCAAAAAGACGAATAAATGGGCCAATCGCACAAGATGCATTGTTATCTTTCGCTTTACTTAACAAGAGAGCGCTACGGCCTTCAAAGTCCCGTAAATTCACATCGTTACCTAAAGTCGCGCCTAAAATTTTACCTTGGCTATTGGCAACTAATACGACTTCCGGCTCTGGATTATTCCACTCAGACTTTGGATGAATACCAATATTTTGTCCCGTGCCTACAGCTGCTAAAACAGGGGCTTTAGTAAAAATCTCGGCGTCTGTACCAATACCCACCTCAAGATATTGAGACCACATTTTTTGTTCGATTAAATATTCTTTGAGTTGTAGCGCTTTTTCAGAACCGGGTTCGATTGTTTTTAAATTATCACCGATTACGCCTTGTACAACTTCACGAATCGATTGAGCTTTTTGTGCATCGCCACCGGCTTGTTCTTCAATCACACGTTCTAACATGCTTGCAGCAAAGGTAACACCTGCTGCTTTAATTACTTGTAAATCAATTGGGGCTAAAAAGTACGCCTTGTTAGTATCTGGTTCGGCGACAGTATTGGCAAATAACTCATCAATTGAACCAACTTGTCTTCCTTCAATTTCAGATAAAGCTTTTAAAGGATCAGCACTTTCAAGTAACTCTGAAATAGTATGAAATTTTTCCGAGATATCAAAAACTTGATTGCCTCTTAAAATAATAGGGGATGGACCCGAGATTTGACTTGGAATCCACGCACGGCCAATTAAGCATCCTTGAGTTGCATCATCTGGTAATGAGTTCTGGGAATTTAACGTAAAGTTCATTTAAAGCATCCTTCTTTTATTTGAAATCATGATATGTTTCTTATTTAATAAACACCAATCGTAATAATTTAATTATTAATAACCTGTAGTTATCAAAAAGGGATTTTAAAAATGGCAGATTTGACTTATGCAAGTTTAAATAACTGGCTTAAATTCAAGCACTTGGTTTTGTTAGAGACGTTAGCTCGAACCAATAACATGCACTTGGCTGCCGAGCAGATGAATTTAAGTCAACCTGCTGTAAGTAAAATGCTAAAGGAAATTGAGGGCCTTCTTGGGTTTCAGGTCTTTGAGCGACTGCCACGAAATATGCCCGTAACGGCATTGGGTGAACATGTCATTCGTTATGCACAGCGTGTTTTGAATGACGCAAAGCATTTTGTCGAAGACATCGAGATTTTACGGTTGGGTGGACATGGGTTTTTAAAAGTAGGGGGAATATTTGCAGCAACCGCCGTGGTAATTCCAAACTCAATTATCGAAATTAAGAAACAATGGCCGCTACTTTCTATCGATGTTGTTGAACAGACCAGTGACCATTTAATGGAAATGTTGAGTGAACATACTCTAGATTTAGCTATAGGCCGTTTTACCGATGTGACGCAAAGCCAGTTTTTCGATTTCCAGCCTTTAGGCCCTGAACCATTCTGTATTGTTGTCAATAATGCGCACCCATGTGCCCAGAAAAAGTTTTGTACATTAGAAGAATTATTAAAATGGCCGTGGGTACTTTATCCTAAAGGCACACCCATTCGGGAGCGTATGGAAGGTGCATTCGCCCGAGCTAAAGTCAAAATTCCTTTAAATACGGTAAATACCATGTCGATGCAGACCTTTTTACAGATCTTAAAAGGGGCGCCTATGGTAGGCATGTTGCCAGAAGCAATGGTGATTGATCAGGTGAAAGAAGGACAGCTACAGATTTTAGAAACAGACCTGATTTTAGATGCTCAAGATTATGGAATTTTGACACGTAAAGATGAACCAGTGTCTGATATAGCCGCAGCATTTATCAATATTTTACTTAAAAATGCAAAACGTAAGTAAAGTCTTCAGCCTCAAGACATAGAAGACTTGGGGCTTTTAAATTAAAAGAAAGCTTACTTAATTTAGTCAAAGTTTCATCATAAAACTGATATTAAAAAGTTATCAATATTTAGAAATTATTCATTGGAAATTATTGCAGGGACTCCTTATCGTTTAATTCATGATGATTAAAAATCTTTAAGTGAATAAGAATTAGGAAAGGATCCCTGTATGAATGTGTTAATTACTGGTGGCACGGGTTTTATTGGAAAGCAAATTGCCAAAGAGATTTTAAAAACCGGAAGCCTGACTTTAGACGGTAAACAAGCTAAGCCTATCGATAAAATTATTTTGTTTGATGCATTTGCTGGTGATGATTTACCGCAAGACCCTAAGATTGAGGTGATTATAGGGGATATTACCGACAAAACCACAGTCGCAAACATCACAGAAAATATCGATGTTGTTTGGCACTTGGCTGCTGTGGTGAGTTCGGCAGCAGAGGCTGATTTTGACTTGGGAATGGATGTAAACCTTTATGGCCTTTTAAATTTATTAGAAGAATTAAGAAAAAAACAAACAATGCCTCGAGTCATTTTTGCGAGTGGCTGCGCTGTATTTGGTGGTCAATTACCAGAAGTTGTGACAGATGATACGGTGGTTACACCAAAGTCCTCTTACGGTATGCAAAAAGCAGTAGGAGAATTGCTCGTTTCAGATTATTCGCGTAAAGGCTTTATTGATGGCCGTGTTTTAAGATTACCGACGATTGTGGTTCGTCCGGGTAAGCCTAATAAAGCCGCCTCTACATTTTTTAGCTCAATTATCCGCGAGCCTTTAAAAGGGGAAACGGCAGTTTGTCCAGTCCCGCCAGATACTCCGGTTTTCATTACTTCACCACGACGCTGTGTTGAGTCAATGATTAAGGCTGCGTCAATTTCTTCAGAGGCACTCCAAGATAACCGAATTATTCCTTTACCAGGATTGACCGTTACCGTTAAACAAATGCTTGAGGCACTTGAAAAAGTTGCCGGTAAACAAGCAACTGATTTAGTGCAGTGGCAAGAAGATAAAACGATTCAAAGGATTGTTCAAAGTTGGCCAGTTCAAGTGAAAGCTGAATATGCCGAATCTTTAGGTTTCCAAGCAGATGAGAATTTTGAAAGCATCATTCAGGCACATATAGAAGATACCCAAAATTAATGGCAGTGATCGCCAATTCATGTGAGAGTTATTATGGAAGATATCAAAAATGTCACTGCTCTCGAAGAGCAGACAATTAAGCGTATTTCGAGTCGAATCATCCCGTTTCTTATTATTTTATTCATTATGGCCTTTCTAGACAGAACCAATATTGGTTTTGCTGCGCTACATATGAATGATGCAATTGGAATTACCCAAACTATTTTTGGCTTAGGGGCGGGTGTATTTTTCTTGGGTTATTTTATTGCAGAAGTACCGAGTAATGTTTTACTTCATCGGTTTGGTGCACGGATCTGGATTGCCCGAATCATGATTACTTGGGGAATTATTGCCGGGCTTATGGGATTTATCCATAGTGGTACCCAATTTATTATTTTACGGTTTTTACTGGGTATTGCAGAAGCGGGTTTCTTTCCGGGGGTTATTTTTTATTTAACCTTATGGTTTCCTGCTAAATATCGTGCCCGTGTCTTCGCGACATTCTATTTAGGGTTACCAATTGCCCAAATTATTGGAGCGCCAATTTCGGTCGGCCTTATGCAATGGGGCAATACC
>NZ_POYH01000098.1:91758-93212 GCF_002899995.1 Acinetobacter sp. AKBS16
TTGGCTATGAAGGCTGGCGTTTGATGTATGTTTTAGAAGGGATTCCTTCCATTATTTTAGGATTAGTCTGTCTAAAATATTTAACCAATAACCCGAAAGAAGCACAGTGGTTAACAGCTGAGCAGCGCCAATGGCTCATGAATACGCTAGAACGTGAAGAAAGAGAAAAAGAGCAATCTGCCGATGCTGCTTTAACAAAAGGTGAACTCATTAAACAAGTGTTTAAAAATCCTTTAGTGTGGATTATGGCAATTGTTTATTTTGGAATTACGTCTGGTTCAAATGCGATGTTCTTCTTCTTACCAAGTGTTTTAGAGTCGTTCCGCAACACCTTTGGTATGCAAATTAGCCTTATCCAAAATGGCTTACTCACTGCTATTCCATATGCATTTGCGGCAGTTGGTATGGTTTTATGGAGCCGCCGTTCTGACCGTAAACAAGAGCGTTATAAACACGGTGCTTGTGCTGCACTTATGGCGGCTTTCGCAATTGCGATTGCTTTGATTGTGAATCAACCGTGGGCAATTATTGTGGGCTTTATTTTGCTCGCAATTGGTGTATTTAGTGCGATTAACATTTTCTGGACTATCCCTGGGCAAACTTTAACAGGAGTGGGCGCCGCAGCTGGTATTGGTTTAATTAACTCTGTAGGTAATTTAAGTGGTTTTACTGGTCCATATTTAACAGGCTATTTATATACCACCACGGGCACCTATACAGTAGCGTTCCTTGCCATTGCAGGATTTGTCGCCATGGGCGGTTTAGGGTTACTGCTTTTGGCAAAGTTAAAGTCTGATAGCCTAAAAGTAGAACAACGGCGACTTAAAGTGCGGACTGCTACGGAGATGAAATAATGGCTCGGATTGGTTTTGTTGGAACGGGCATTATGGGAATGCCAATGGCCATGAACTTATTAAAAGCTGGTCATCAAGTTAAGGTCTGGAATAGAACTTCATCTAAAGCAGAAAGTTTAAAAGAAGCTGGTGCACATGTTTGTAGTGAACTTGAACAAGTTGGAAAAGATGTAGAGTTTCTGATTTGTATGCTCAGTGATGGAAAAACCTGTGATGAAATTCTATTTCAAGAACGTGGTGCAATCTCACAGCTAAAACCCGAAAGCACGGTCATAGTGATGAGTTCGATACCTGTTGAAGTTGCAAAAACACAAAGTGAAAAATGTAAAGAAAGAAGACTTAGATATTTAGATGCACCTGTTTCTGGCGGTGAAAAAGGTGCTCAAAATGCAAGTCTGGCGATTATGGTTGGCGGCGATGCTCAAACATTTTCACATACTGAATATGTGCTATCTGCCATGGGGCGGCCAATTTTAGTTGGAGAGGCTGGCTGTGGAATGCTGGCAAAACTCGTCAATCAAATGATAGTCGCATCCACCATTGCAACCGTGAGTGAAGGTTTATTGCTTGCCAGTAAAGCAGGAGCTGACCCGATAAAAC
>NZ_POYH01000098.1:93285-102013 GCF_002899995.1 Acinetobacter sp. AKBS16
TCAAACAAGCATTAACAGGCGGTTTTGCAGATTCTCCGATTTTGCAACAGCATGGCGAACGCATGTTAAATAGAGATTTTAAACCGGGAGGTACAGCTCGAAACCAGCATAAAGATATTCATACAGCCGTTAGCTATGCTAAATCGCTTGAGTTGAATTTACCTATAGCCCAAAAAGTCAGTCAATTATTTGAAAATATGCTTGCTGCCGGAGATGGTGAGCTTGATCATTCTGGTTTAATTCGTGAGCTTGAACGAATGAATCATGTGTAATATTGCTTTAATTTTAGCGGTACTTGATGAATAGACATAATCAAGTACCGCTTTTTTTCTGGTATTAATTTTTTAATAGTCCACGTTTATTGCTTTTATATATTCTTAATATCTACTGACGGAGAAACCCCAAAAAAGCGTTTATATTCTCTGGAAAATTGGGACAAGCTTTCATAACCGACTTGCATGCTGGTAGATGAAATATCGTATTCTTCGGTCATTAGCAAACGCCGTGCTTCGGTCAATCTCATTCTCTTTTGATACTGTAAGGGACTCATTGAGGTTATATCCCTAAAATGTTGATGAAAACTTGATGCACTCATCCCCATTGTGCTTGCCAGTTCTTCAATACTAAATGGTTTCGCAAAATTTGTTTTCAGCCATTCAATCGCCTTCACAATTCGATGACCTGTAGTGCCTGCCGCTACAATACGTTTAAGTCGATCGCCTTGCGGGCTCATCAATAAACGATAAAAAATTTCCTTAATAATAAGAGGAGACAAGATGGGAATGTCTTGTGGCGTATCTAGTAATTTTATTAACCGTATAAACGCATCATTCAGCTCTGAATTGACTACTCCAACAGCCATTCCTTTTTTCTCAGTATTTACATCTTTAAAGGGAATATGGGCCTCAAGCATGATTTGAGCAAGTAAATATGGGTCTAGCCTTAGCACAATTGAGAGATAGGGTTGTTCAACAGAAGCTTCAAGCACTTGAGCAATTACAGGCAGGTCAATTGCAGTAAAAAGGAAATGGTTAGAATCATAAATATAAGTCTCTTCGCTAAGAATCACCTGTTTTTTGCCTTGAGCAATCATACATAGACTCGCATCCATCATGCTGCTATTTGGTTTGGTCAATGTCTCTGCACGATATAAAGTCAGTCCCGTAATAGCAGTTTCGAATGTGCCTTTTTCTCGTGTCCATTGATCGACAAGTTGAGCCAATTCTTGATTATGGTTAGACCTATTCGCCATTCAGATTCTACCGATTACCCTCTGTATTTTTATTGTAGGCATTTCAAATAAGAAAAATAGTGAGAAGTGCAACAATTCGGAGGATTAGGCAAATCTGTGAGAGGAATAGAACAACACCTTACAACTTTCATTTTTATACTGTTTGAACAACGCTTAATCCTGCATCCCTCATTAAATTGAGGGCATTGGTATCAATCTAGGAAAAAAGATGAATGTTAAGGCAGTCACGTTTGTGACCAGTTTATTTATCTCAATGGGAGTACCCGCAATGGATAAAAAATCAGTCACAGCATTTCAAACCGTTAAAAAAGCCAACCAACAACAGGTAATTACCGGCCTAGGTAATATTTTCACGGGTCAAGTTGCAATTAAACCATTAACTGATGTTACTGACAGTATAAATGCTTCCAGTGCTTATGTAAGTTTTAATGCCAATGCCCGTTCATTTTGGCATACCCATCCTAAAGGGCAATATCTCATTGTTACAGAAGGAGAGGGACTGGTGCAAGAATGGGGTAAACCTGCGGAAAAAATTTCTGTAGGAGATGTGATTTATTGTCCGCCTGGAGTGAAACATTGGCATGGTGCAAGTGGAAATTCTGCGATGACACATCTTGCTTTAACTGCAACTGATGAACATGGCAAAAATGTGGACTGGTTAGAGCCTGTATCAGATGAGCAATATAAAGAGGCGGGCCACTGAAATTATAAAGTCCCTATTTCTAGCCATCAGTTTGTTGGCGCTGAATCAACAGATTTATGCAGCTACCCATATGGTCCAGCTTCCTTTATCTCAAAAGAAGGAAATAACGCAAATGCAAAATTCTTTATCCGAACAGCAACAGGCAATCATACCGATTGCTGCCTATGCTGCAAATGGTGACCTAGCTAAACTCAGTCAATCATTAAAAGATGGTTTAGATTTAGGGTTAACCATTGCAGAAATTAAGGAAGTTTTAGTTCAAACCTATGCCTATGCAGGTTTTCCTCGAAGTTTGAATGCCCTTACAACATTTATGCAGGTGCTAGAGCAGCGTAAAGAAAGCGGTATTCGTGACATAGAGGGTAAGACTAACAGCACTCTACCGAAAGATTATCAGGCACTTTTACAAGGTACTCAGAATCAAACTCAGTTGGTGGGTCAACCTGTAAAAGGTGCACTTTTTGAGTTTGCTCCAGCTATAGATGAGTATTTAAAGGCTCATCTTTTTGGCGATATTTTTTCAAGGGATGTGCTGAATTGGCAAGATCGTGAGATTGCTACTTTGAGCATGCTTTCGGCTCTAGAAGGTGTAGATAGCCAACTTCAATCCCATCTTAATATTGCAAAGACTCAAGGTGTTAGTTCTCATCAATTTGAAAATATACAGAAAATACTTGCTGAAAAAGTAAGTCTGCAAGTGGGTCAAAGGTTCCAAAATGTATTGACCAGTTTTCACAATCAATCGCTCTAAATGAGCTCCCAGCGAAAAAATCGCCTTTATTTACATTAAGCATGAGAGAAAAATATGACAACTGAAGTTTTAGGTTATGCCGCGCTGTCATCAGAAACTCCTTTAGTTCCGTTTAAATTTGAACGTAGAACCCCACGTGAAGATGATGTTGTCATTCAAATTGAGTATTGTGGTGTTTGTCACTCTGATCTACATCAAGCTAAAAACGATTGGGGATTTAGTGCTTATCCATTAGTTCCGGGCCATGAAATTGTTGGACGTGTTACCTCAATTGGTCCTAAAGTCACAAAGTATAAAGTTGGTGATTTAGTGGGCATTGGCTGTATGGTCGATTCATGCCGTACTTGTTCTGCTTGTCATTCAGGACTCGAGCAATATTGTGAAGAAGGTAACATCCAGACTTATGGCGGCGTAGATCGCCATGACCAACGCCCAACTTATGGTGGATATTCACAAAGCATTACCTGTAGTCAAGATTTTGTATTAAAAGTACCTGAAAATCTGGATGCTCAAGCTGTACCACCACTACTTTGTGCGGGTATTACCACATGGTCGCCGCTACGTCACTGGAATGTTGGAAAGGGCAGTAAAGTTGCTGTCGTTGGTTTAGGTGGTTTAGGACACATGGCGATTAAACTTGCCAATGCTCTAGGCGCTGAAGTGACACTATTTACTCGCTCAGCAAACAAAGAACAAGATGCAAAACAACTTGGCGCACATCATGTAGTCTTATCAACAGATGAGAATCAAATGAAGTCGGTATTAAATCAATTTGATTTAATTGTTGATACTGTGCCTTATAACCATGATTTGAAGCCTTATATTCCAACTTTAGCTTTAAATGGAACCATTGTATTAGTTGGATATTTAGGTGAAATTAGCGCAAATTCAGTACCTATGATTTTAGGTAGAAAATCAATTGCAGGCTCGGTTATTGGTGGAATTAAAGAAACACAAGAACTACTCGATTTTTGTGGTGAGCATAATATCGTTTCTGAAGTAGAGATGATTAATATGCAAAACATTAATGAAGCTTTTGAACGTATGCTAAAGAGCGACGTGAAGTATCGTTTTGTGATTGATATGAAAACACTGTCTGAAGATTAATTCAGACATTATTTGAGCTGTGCATACTATAGCTATGTGTGCACAGCCCATCAGGTTAATTAATGCAAGCGCTATGATTTAGAAGGTATATATTTACGCATAGCAAAGATAGCAAAGATAAATAGCTTAAATAAAATACTAAATCCAAAAACAGGTATGCTGAGTCCTAACACGAGGCTCACCGCTATAAACATGATTAAATTATTTGACTCGCTTTTATAGACTTTTTGCCCAATCATTAAATAGTTTTTATTAGTTGGTAAATTTGGCGTTTTTTTTGCTTACTATCTAAGGCGTTATCTAACATACTTAATTTGATTGTTGTATAAATGATGATTCAAACCGTCTTGCTCTCTTATGGTGTTTTTTTCACATGAAAAATGCACTAAATAAACACATCTTTTTATTTTGCACTCTATTTGTGCACGGGGTGCCATAATGAAGTTATTGGCTTCATTACTCACTTTACTCATTCTATGTGGATGTTCCTCATCTGAGCAAAATAGAAAAACTCAAGAAAACTCAACCTCTCATTCAATATGTGTCTTTGATAGTACAAATACAAAAGTCTGTGTAGCCAAACCTGCCCAAAGAATTGTCTCTTTGTTTGAGTCGGGTTTAGATGGCCTCTATATGCTAGGGCAAGGTGACAAAGTAATTGGTATACCTGCTGAAGTATACATTCAACCTTTATTATTTAATGCCTATTCAAAAATAGATAAACGCATTGCTAATAAGCAGCTTGCAGCACCTTCGCAAGGAGCCAATGCAACCAATATTGAAAGTCTCGTGTTGCTAAAACCAGATCTGGTGATTGTAGGAAGCGGGCAGACTCAAACGATTGAACTGTTACGGCAGTTTGGCATCGCTGTATATGTAATGGAGTCAGGCACCTATAAACAAGTGAAAGAAGAACTGTCTGAAATTGCTATTCTGAGCGGCGCCCAAAAGCGAGCTCAGGAAATTTTAAATTTCTCTGATGAAATTGTGGCAGAAGTCGCAGCCAAAACGGCCCGTCAGCCAAATAAACAATCGATTTACTATGCTTGGTCTGGTGGACGAATTTTTTCTACCTCGGGACGTCAGTCGATTACCAATGACTTTATTGAGCTAGCGGGTGCGTACAACATTGTTCAGACCGCTGCTAACCAACCTAACGTAAACCCCGAGACATTAATTGAATGGAACCCTGACAATATTGTGCTTTGGAATACCAATCCTAAACTGATTTATGAACGAAAAGAATTACAGGGTTTAAGCGCTGTACTAAACCGAAAGGTATTTAATTTGAGTCCTGCATTTATATATAACCCGCATACCATCAAAATCATTATTACGGCGATTTATCTAAATCACAGTATTTATCCTGAACAGTCTGATTTACCAGTAAGTACTTTACAACAGCGTATTTTAACCAAGTTGTATGGTGAGCAGCTTGCTAAAGCGTTGGTGCAATGAATATGGAAAAGCTGAAATATTATTGGTTTTACCCGTTACCTTTCATCATGATTTTTATCTCATTGCTTATTGGGCCAACTCAAACATTGAGTGCATGGGATTATTTGCGGTGGGGTGTGCAAGCAGTCTTTGGTACACCATATTTTGATGCGGAACAATTTAGACTGATGCAAAACATTCTTGTAAATGTCAGATTACCCAGAATTTTACTGACCTTTATGGTGGGAGCTGCATTGGCAACCGCAGGTAATGGCTTGCAGGCATTGTTTCGTAATCCTTTGGTCGACTCGTATGTACTTGGTATTTCATCTGGCGCTGCTTTCGGTGCAGCTTTGGCACTTTCTTTAAGTTGGCTTTCGCCAAATCTATCCGCCTTTATTTTTGGAGTATGCGCCGTTGGCTTAACGTATTTATTTGCACATCAAAAATATGAAAGCCAGACATCTTTAGTCATGGTAATTTTATCGGGCATGATTGTTTCGGGGCTGTTTTTGGCAGGTCTTACGGTTATTCAATACTTAAGTGATCCATTTAAATTACAAGCGATTGTGCAATGGACGATGGGCAACTTACATCAGGCGTCTTGGCAAAAGGTTCAATATGCCGTGCTGCCGATTTGTATTGGCCTTGCCGGATTGTTTGCGATGCGTTGGCGCTTAAACTTAATGGCACTTGGTGCTGAAGAAGCGCAGGCAGTTGGTGTTAATCCAAGGTGGGAACAACTTCTTTTAATTGCTCTGGTGACTGTATGTACGTCAACTTCTGTGGCTGCGGCAGGCATTATTAGTTTATATGGGCTGTTTATGCCACATATTGTGAGAATGTTGGTTGGACCAGATCATCGCTACAGTATTCCTGCCAATATGGTGTTGGGCGGCAGTTTTCTACTGTTGATTGATAACTTTTCTCGGGTTTTACTGACATTCGAAATACCGATTGGTATTTTTACCATGTTACTTGGTGCGCCATTTTTCTTATTATTAATGAAAACACAGAGGACTCATTGGGCATGATTCAAATTGATCAGTTAAATTATGCCTATGGGCACAAACAGGTTCTTAAAAATATTCATCTGGAGTTTCCTGAAAATCAATTTTCCGTAATTTTAGGGCGTAATGGTTGCGGAAAATCGACACTTTTTAAATTGATGGCGGGCCTAGAACCTGTAAAAGATGGCTTGATTCGTTACTCTGGAAAAGCACTATCGGACTTTAAAGGAAAAGATCGGGCTGCATTACTCGGTTTTTTACCGCAGTTTCATAAAACCGTATTTCCATTTTTGGTTAAAGATGTGGTGATTACGGGGCGTGCTGCTTTTAGCCGATATCGTCCTTCAAAATCAGACTGGGAACGTGTAGACCAAGCTTTGCTTGATTTAGATATTGAGCATTTGCGTGATCGTCCTTATACCGAGTTATCGGGTGGTGAACGGCAATTGGTTATGATTGCGCGTATTTTAGTGCAAGCACCGAAAGTCATTTTGCTCGATGAGCCAACCAATCATCTCGATGTTTATTACCAGTCTTATTTAATGAAAAAATTGCGTCAGTTGTCGCGGCAAAATTTTACGGTGATTGCGATTATGCATGATCCGAATTTAGCTTTTTTATTTGCGGATCATTTATTTTTTATGCGCCAACATGAGGTGGTTAAGCCTGAGTCAAAAACAAGAATAACCGATCCGAAGTTTTTAAAAAGTGTCTACGATGTTGAGTTCCATGAAGCCATGATTCAAGACAAAACCATTGTGATTCCTGATCATTCTTGGCTGTAAATATGACACTTTATTATCAATTGGTTGATAAATCAGACTATACGTCTGCGGTAGAGTTTGCGCTTTATACAAGAGAGCTGTTATTCCCAGAAATTTATCATGGGCAAGTCCCCAAAGATTTACAAAATTTTGAGCAGCATTATGTCCATGATCCACTGGGCTGCTTCATTACAGTAAAAGACCAAAACCGCATTATTGGCACGATTGCATATCGGGCTTATGACCATCGTTTTGATTTAAATTTACCGTCTAATACGGTTGAGGTGGTTAAGTTATTTGTATTGCCTGAATACCGTCGTAAGGGCATCGCGACCCAGCTATGTAACATGTTGTTTAGCCATGCCAAAAACAGTGAAATTACGACTTTGTATTTGCATACTCATCCATTTTTACCGGCGGCTGAAGAGTTTTGGCGTCTACAAGGTTTTGAGGTTATTCAACGCGAATGGATCGATACCTATGACACGATTCATATGAGTAAATCTTTATAGCGTCTTATCATACGCATGAAATCTTTTTTGAAAATGGGTAGGTGGATAACCCATAATTTTGCTGAACATTGCGGTAAAAGCTGCCGAGTGTTCATAGCCCAAACTAAAAGCAATTTCCGTAATCGAGATATTTTCTTTTAAGGCATTTAAAGCATAAATAATGCAGACTCGATTACGCCAAGCTTGAAAGGACAAGCCAGTTTCAGACTTAAACCAGCGGTGAAAAGTCCGTTCACTTTTATTGTGGTCATGTGCCCAATCTTTAGGGCTGCTATGAATATCGGGACGCTCCATAAACTCAGCACATTGTTGAGATAGTAATGTGTTGCGAGGCAATGGAATAAACAGAGGCAGGGCTGGTGCAATTTCTAATTCATATAACAATAAATCGATAAGAGCACCATCACGGCCTGCACGTTGGTAGTCAATAGGCAGTTGATTTGCCTGAATGAGCAATTGATGTAACAAAGGCGAGACTTGTATAACCTCGCAATAGTTTGCTTGTCTTGGGGCACTACTCACTTCTATATACAAACTATAAGTACTGACTTTAGATAGCCATACCCGATGTGGTTTACCTGCGGGTATCCATACACCGCTGTACGGTAATACGAGCCATTGTCCATCTTCAGTTTCAACTTTCATGAGGCCTTCGGGTGCATATAAGAACTGTGCACGGCGATGGCTATGCGTATCTAACAAGGTATCAGCAGGATAATCTGACCCTAACGCTAGAACTGCTTGTGGTAGATGGTCTACCTCGTTAATTGAAATATTACGCATATATTTTTGGCTGAAACAAATAAAAATATGGCTTTTCTACGTTAGTTTGCCATAGAGCTATTTTATATCATGCCTCTATAAACGTGAGGAAGATAATCATGCTATATGAGCTATTTTTATTTGGACTACTTTCAGGCATAACTACTTGGTTATTTGGCTTTGGTGGCGGTTTTGTGGCTGTACCTTTGCTTTATACAGTCATTATTCAAAAGTGGAGTAATGAAAGTAATATCGGCATACATGCCATGCAAATCGCCGTAGCTACATCAGCTTTTGTCATGCTGTGTTCGGCAAGTTTTGCAGTCTTTCGGCACTATCGGTCTGGACATATAGATTGGCAAAAAATCCGCTTTTTGTGGGGTGGTATTGCATTTGGTGGAATTGTCGGTGCGGTAATGGCCTCATTGTT
>NZ_POYH01000099.1:0-273 GCF_002899995.1 Acinetobacter sp. AKBS16
CCGGTGATTACGATTGATCCTGTAACGAATGCAATCACGATTGACTTTGGTGAAGCAGTCAATGCGGTTGATGGCAGTCCGCTTACGGCAGATGCGCTTGAGGGATTGCTGGACATTGCTAACGGTACATTGACTGACCTTGTAGACAACGGCGATGGCAGCTTCAGCGGTACGCTGGTACCGGCTGCGGACTTTGAAGGCGATGTGGTTGTGAACGTACCGGCAGGTATTGTTACGGACGTGGCAGGTAATGCCAACCTGACTGCAACAGAG